>NZ_JBEZBN010000047.1:0-49083 GCF_040647115.1 Streptomyces sp. NPDC044571 | reverse complement strand
CCAAGGACGCGCGCAACTCGCGCTCCCGCATCGAGGCCCACCGCGCCGCCGCCCGGATCATCGCCGAGCCGGCGCCACGGATCTACGACGCTGCCCGCAGCCGGTCCCTGGCCTCCATCAGGGCGAAGCCCAGCAGGTTCAGGCCGCGCCAGCGGGCGGGGTCCAGGGCGCGCTCGTCGTCGGCCGCCAGCCCGATGCCCCAGATGCGGTCCAGCGGGCTGGCCTCCACGAGCACCCGGTCCCCGGTGGACAGCAGGTAGGAGCGCAGCGCCGGCGTCGAGCCGAACTTGTGCACGCTGCCCTCCACCACCAGGGCGAACCGCTCACGCTCCCAGACCGCCTCGTCGAAGCCGCGCACCAGCCGCCCGGCCTTCTTGGCCTCGGCCGGACTCGCGGCCCCCACGGCGGCCCGCTCGGCCTGGGAATCCCCGAACAGCCGTGCCTTGCCGGCCATCATCCAGTGCTCGGCCGTGTCATAACGGACATCACCCACGGTGAAGGGGGAGGGCCACCACTGGCTCATACAGCTCGGCCCCAGTGTCCCGTCCGGCCGCGGACGGTGTCCCCAGAACGGCAGGTACTTCACCCGCTCACCGCGGCTGACCTGCTCGATCAACTTGTCGATCATCTCCATGCACGCGAGTCTTGCAGTCGCCACGGACACTTCGTACGGGTTTTGAGGTGTCCCTTGACACATGGTCGACCGATTCCGTCGCGTAATCAAAAGGCAACAACGGAATCACTTGGCGGTGGGGAACACCTCTGCCAGGATCGGCACTCAATTCGAGCTGAAGCTACGGAGAGCGTGAGAGCGTCATGGGTAACCGCTTCCAGGTCAAGGACCGCTTCGCAGACGGCGCGCAGTACATCGACGGGCAGCTGAGGCCCGGCACCTCGGGGCGGTCGCACACCATCGTCGACCCGGCCACGGGTGGGCAGGTGCTCACCTACGAGCTCGCCTCCACCGCCGATGTCGACGACGCCGTCGCCGCCGCCAAGCGGGCCTTCCCCGCCTGGTCCGCGGCCACCCCGGGCGAGCGCTCGGACGCCCTGCACCGGCTGGCCGCCGTGCTGACCGAACAGGCCGAGGACTTCGCCCACGCCGAATCGCTCCAGTGCGGCAAGCCGATCAAGCTGTCCACGGAGTTCGACGTCCCTGGCACCATCGACAACACCGCCTTCTTCGCGGGCGCGGCCCGCCACCTCCAGGGCCAGGCGGCCGCCGAGTACTCCGGCGACCACACCTCCTACGTCCGACGCGAGGCGATCGGGGTCGTCGGCTCCATCGCCCCGTGGAACTATCCGCTCCAGATGGCGGCCTGGAAGATCCTCCCGGCCATCGCCGCGGGGAACACCATCGTCCTCAAGCCCGCCGAGCTCACCCCCCTCACCTCGCTGATGTTCGCCCAGGCGGCCAAGGAGGCGGGCCTGCCCGACGGAGTGATCAACATCGTCACGGGCGCAGGCCGGGACGCGGGCGAGCACCTCGTCGGGCATCCGGACGTGGTCATGACCTCCTTCACCGGTTCCACCGCCGTCGGCAAGCGCGTCGCCGAAATCGCGACCGCCACCGTCAAGCGGCTCCACCTGGAGCTCGGCGGCAAGGCGCCCTTCGTCGTCTTCGACGACGCCGACCTGGAGGCCGCCGCGCACGGCGCCGTCGCCGCCTCCCTCATCAACACCGGCCAGGACTGCACCGCCGCCACCCGCGCCTATGTCCAGCGGCCCCTGCACGACGCCTTCGTCGCCCGCGTCGCCGCGCTCATGGAGAGCGTCCGCCTCGGCGACCCCTTCGACACGGCCACCGACCTCGGCCCGCTGGTCTCGCACGCCCAGCGCGACCGGGTCGCCGACTTCGTGGAGCGCGCCCGCACGTACGCCACCGTGGTCACCGGAGGCGAGGTCCCCGGTGGCGAGCTGGAGGAGGGGGCGTACTACCGGCCCACCCTGATCACCGGCGCCGCCCAGGACAGCGAGGTCGTCCAGTCCGAGATCTTCGGCCCGGTCCTGGTCGTCCTGCCCTTCGACACCGACGACGAGGGCATCGCGCTGGCCAACGACACCCCGTACGGTCTGGCCGCCTCCGCCTGGAGCCGGGACGTCTACCGGGCGAACCGCGCCACCCGCGAGATCAAGGCCGGCTGCGTCTGGGTCAACGACCACATCCCGATCATCAGCGAGATGCCCCACGGGGGCTACAAGGCCAGCGGCTTCGGAAAGGACATGAGCCTCTACTCCTTCGAGGAGTACACGCAGGTCAAGCACGTCATGTACGACAACACGGCGGTCGCCGCGAAGGACTGGCACCGCACGATCTTCGGGGACCGATAGCCACCACCGCCGTTCGACCAGCGGCCGACCTCCCGAAAGGGCACAGCGCATGGAGCAGTTCGAGCCCGACCGCCTCTCGGCGGCGCAACTCGCCGCGATGCGGCGCAGCCTCACCAGCGGGCGCGGCGCCCTCACCCGCCGCTCACTGCTGCGCGCCTCCGGTGCCGGAGCGCTCACCCTCGGTGGCCTCGCCTCCCTGTCCGCCTGCGGCATCCCGCCGGCCAAGCGCGCGGGGGACACGGCGGCGGCCTCCGACGACCACTCGGCCCAGGAGAAGGAGGTCAACTTCTCCAACTGGACCGAGTACATGGACATCAGCGACGACGAGAAGACCCACCCCACGCTGGACGAGTTCACCAAGCGGACCGGGATCAAGGTCAACTACACCGAGGACATCAACGACAACGTCGAGTTCTTCGGCAAGATCCGCCCGCAGCTCGCGGCCGGCCAGGACACCGGCCGTGACCTGATCGTCGTCACCGACTGGCTCGCCGCCCGCATCATCCGGCTCGGCTGGGCCCAGAAACTGGACCCTTCCCACCTCCCGCACGCCTACGCCAACCTGATCCCGCAGTTCCGCACCCCCGACTGGGACCCCGGCCGCGCCTACAGCTACCCGTGGACCGGCATCGACACCGTCATCGCCTACAACGCCAAGGCCACCGGCGGCAAGAAGGTCGACTCCGTCACGCAGCTGCTCGACGACCCCACCCTCAAGGGCCGGGTCGGCTTCCTCACCGAGATGCGCGACACCGTCGGCATGACCCTGCTCGACCAGGGCAAGGACCCGGCCACCTTCACCACCGCCGACTTCGACGCGGCCATCGGCCGGCTCCAGAAGGGCGTGGACACCAAGCAGATCCGGCGCTTCACCGGCAACGACTACACCTCGGACCTCGACAAGGGCGACCTCGCGGCCTGCCTGGCCTGGGCCGGTGACGTGATCCAGCTCCAGGCCGGCAACCCGGACATCAAGTACGCCATCCCCGCGCCCGGTTACATCACCTCCAGCGACAACCTCCTGGTCCCCGCCAAGGCCCGGCACAAGGCCAACGCCGAAAAGCTCATCGACTTCTACTACGAGCCGCCGATCGCCGCCCAGCTGGCCGCCTTCATCAGCTACGTCTGCCCGGTCGAGGGGGTCAGGGAAGACCTTGCCAAGATCGATCCCGAGCTCGCGGACAATCCCCTGATCATTCCGGACAAGGCGATGTCCGCCAAGGCGCACGCCTTCCGCTCCCTCACCAGCGAGGAGGAGACCGCGTACGAGGAGAAGTTCGCCAAGCTCATCGGAGCATGACGAACGGCCCCGTACCGGCACCCGCGCTCCGCCCCTTGTGACGACACCACCACCGAAGGCCCAGGTCCATGACTGACAAGACCGCGGGCGGCGACGTCCGCCTCGCCGGGATCAGCAAGCACTACGGCACGTTCACCGCCGTGCACCCGCTGGATCTCACCATCCCCCAGGGTTCCTTCTTCGCCCTGCTCGGCGCCTCGGGCTGCGGGAAGACCACCACCCTGCGCATGATCGCCGGCCTGGAGGAGCCCTCCACCGGCACCGTCCACCTCGGCGAGCGCGAGGTCACCCACCTGCCGCCCCACAAGCGCCCGGTCAACACGGTCTTCCAGAGCTACGCGCTGTTCCCGCACCTGAACATCTACGAGAACGTGGCCTTCGGACTGCGCCGCCGCGGCATCAAGTCCGTCAAGAAGCAGGTCGAGGACATGCTCGAACTCGTCGAGCTCGGCCAGTTCGCCCAGCGCAAGCCCCACCAGCTCTCCGGCGGCCAGCAGCAGCGCGTCGCCGTCGCCCGCGCGCTCATCAACCACCCGCAGGTGCTCCTGCTCGACGAGCCCCTCGGCGCCCTCGACCTCAAGCTGCGCCGCCAGATGCAGCTGGAGCTCAAGCGGATCCAGACCGAGGTCGGCATCACCTTCGTGCACGTCACGCACGACCAGGAGGAGGCCATGACCATGGCCGACACGGTCGCCGTGATGAACGGCGGCCGCGTCGAGCAGCTCGGCGCCCCCGCCGAGCTCTACGAGAACCCGCGCACCACCTTCGTCGCCAACTTCCTCGGCACCTCGAACCTCATCGAGGCCCAGGTGGTGGAGGCCGGCAGCACCGACGTCGCCGTCTCCAGCGCGGGCACGAAGCTCCGGCTGCCCGCGGCCCGCTGTTCGACCGCGCCCAAGGCCGGCGGGAAGCTGCTGGTCGGGGTGCGCCCGGAGAAGATCTCCCTGGTCCCCGCGGACGAGGAGAGCGCCATCGCCGCCGGCCGCAACAAGGTCCACGGCCGGATCGCCGACTCCTCCTTCATCGGCGTCTCCACGCAGTACGTCATCGACAGCCCCGTCTGCCCCGCGCTGGAGGTGTACGTCCAGAACATCGAGCGCGACGCCCGCCTGACCCCCGGCGCCCAGGTGGTCCTGCACTGGAACCCGGAGCACACCTTCGGCCTCGACGCCGCGCAGTCCATCGACGCGGGCATCGAGACGGTCGAGGAGAGCGCATGACCGCCCCCGCCGCACTGCCCGAGGTCGCCGCGCCCGCGGAACCCCCGGCGCACAAGCCCTCCCGGCGCAAGCGGCTCGTCCCGTACTGGCTGCTGCTCCCCGGCATCGTGTGGCTGCTGGTCTTCTTCGTGCTCCCGATGGTCTACCAGGCCTCCACCTCGGTGCAGACGGGCTCCCTCGAAGAGGGCTTCGAGGTCACCTGGCACGTCCGGACCTACTGGGACGCCCTGACCGAGTACTACCCGCAGTTCCTGCGCTCCCTGGCGTACGCCGGCACCGCGACCGTGCTGTGCCTGCTGCTCGGCTACCCGCTGGCCTACCTGATCGCCTTCAAGGCGGGCCGCTGGCGCAACCTGCTGCTCGTGCTGGTCGTGGCGCCGTTCTTCACCAGCTTCCTGATCCGCACCCTGGCCTGGAAGACGATCCTGGCCGACGGCGGACCCGTCGTCGCCGTCCTGAACAAGATCGGCTTCCTGGACGTCACCGCCTGGCTCGGCATCACCCAGGGCGACCGGGTGCTGGCCACGCCGCTGGCCGTGGTCTGCGGTCTGACGTACAACTTCCTCCCCTTCATGATCCTGCCGCTCTACACCTCGCTGGAGCGCATCGACACCCGCCTCCACGAGGCGGCCGGGGACCTGTACGCCACGCCCGCCACCACCTTCCGCAAGGTGACCTTCCCGCTCTCCATGCCCGGCGTGGTCTCCGGGACCCTGCTCACCTTCATCCCGGCGAGCGGCGACTACGTCAACGCCGAGCTGCTCGGCTCGACGGACACCCGGATGATCGGCAACGTCATCCAGTCGCAGTACCTGCGGATCCTCGACTACCCGACGGCCGCCGCACTGTCGTTCATCCTCATGGCCATCGTGCTGATCATGGTCACCATCTACATCCGCCGCGCGGGGACGGAGGACCTGGTCTGATGCGTACGCTCACCGGCTGGCTGCGCCGCCGTCTCGTCGTCGTACTGGGGCTGTGCACGCTCGCGTACATGATCCTGCCGAACGTCGTGGTGACGGTCTTCTCCTTCAACAACCCCACCGGGCGCTTCAACTACGCCTGGCAGGAGTTCTCGCTCGACGCCTGGAAGGACCCCTGCGGGGTCGCCGACCTGTGCGGCTCCCTGTCCCTCTCGCTCCAGATCGCGCTGTGGGCCACCCTCGGCGCGACCGTCCTCGGCACGGCCATCGCCTTCGCGCTGGTCCGCTACCGCTTCCGGGCGCGGGGCGCGGTCAACTCCCTGATCTTCCTGCCGATGGCCATGCCCGAGATCGTGATGGCGGCCTCGCTGCTCGCCCTGTTCCTCAACATGGGCATCGAGCTGGGCTTCTGGACGATCCTGATCGCCCACATCATGTTCTGCCTCAGCTTCGTCGTCGCCGCCGTCAAGGCGCGCGTGCTGTCCATGGACCCGCGGCTGGAGGAGGCCGCCCGCGACCTCTACGCGGGCCCGGTGCAGACCTTCGTACGGGTCACCCTGCCGATCGCGGCACCTGGTATCGCGGCGGGAGCGCTGTTGTCCTTCGCGCTCTCGTTCGACGACTTCATCATCACCAACTTCAACTCGGGCAACACCGTCACCTTCCCGATGTTCGTGTGGGGATCGGCCCAGCGCGGTACGCCCGTGCAGATCAACGTCATCGGCACGGCGATGTTCGTCATCGCGGTGCTGGTGGTCTTCGCCGCCCAGCTGGTCGGCAGCCGCCGCAAGAAGGCACAAGCCAAGTAACCCCGTAGGGAGTTGGAAGACATGGCCCCAGTCGCCATGCGAAGCGTTGCGCAATCCCTTTCCGAAGCACTGCCGGTCTCGTACTGGCTCGACGACCCCGGCAAGCCCGCCGCGCAGCCGGCGCTGACCTCGGACGAGGCCTGCGACCTGCTGGTCATCGGCGGCGGGTACAGCGGGCTGTGGACCGCCCTGATCGCCAAGGAGCGTGATCCCGCACGCGACGTGGTCCTGATCGAGAGCAAGGAGGCGGGCTGGGCCGCCTCCGGGCGCAACGGCGGATTCTGTGCGGCCTCCCTCACCCACGGCCTCGCCAACGGTCTGGCCCGCTGGCCCGGGGAGCTCGCCAAGCTGGAGGAGCTGGGCGCCCGCAACCTCGACGAGATCGAGGCGGCCATCGCCCGCTACGGGATCGACTGCGACTTCGAGCGCACCGGCGAGATCGACGTCGCCACCGAGCCCCACCAGGTCGGCGAGCTGCGCGAACTGTACGAAGAGGCCCAGAAGCTGGGCCTGGCGGCCGGCTCCCGCTGGCTGGAGCGCGACGAGCTGCGCGCCGAGATCGACTCCCCGACCTTCCTCGCGGGCCTGTGGGACACCGACGGCGTGGCCATGCTCAACCCGGCCCGGCTCGCCTGGGGCCTGAAGCAGGCCTGCCTGGACCTAGGGGTGCGGATCTACGAGAACACCCGCGGCCTCTCGCTGGCCGCCTCCGGCGCCGGGATGGCGGTACGCACCCCGTACGGGCGGGTCTTCGCCCGCCGGGTGGCCCTCGGCACCAACATCTTCCCCTCGCTGGTGAAGCGGATCCGCCCGTTCACGGTCCCCGTCTACGACTACGCGCTGATGACCGAGCCGCTGACCGACGAGCAGCTGGGGGCCATCGGCTGGAAGAACCGCCAAGGCCTGGGCGACAGCGCCAACCAGTTCCACTACTTCCGCATCACCCCCGACCACCGCATCCTCTGGGGCGGCTACGACGCCGTCTACCCCTACCGCGGCAAGCTGGACTCCGAGTACGACCACCGCCCCGAGACGTACCTCAAGCTGGCGCAGCACTTCTTCACGGCCTTCCCGCAGCTGGAGGGCATCAAGTTCAGCCACGCCTGGGGCGGGGCCATCGACACCTGCTCGCGCTTCTCCGCCTTCTTCGGCACGGCGCACTCCGGCAGGGTCGCCTACGCCGCCGGCTACACCGGGCTCGGCGTCGGCGCCACCCGCTTCGGCGCCGAGGTGATGCTCGACCTGCTGGACGGGGCGCGCACCGAGCGGACCGAGCTGGAGATGGTGAAGTCCCGGCCGATGCCGTTCCCGCCGGAGCCGTTCGCCTGGACCGGCATCACCCTCACCAAGTGGTCCCTGGCCCGTGCGGACGCCCGCGGAGGCCGCCGCAACCTCTGGCTGAAGGTCCTGGACCGCCTCGGTCTCGGCTTCGACAGCTGAGTGCGCGGGCGTGCGCCGCCGCGCTCCCCGAGCCGTTTCGCCTCCATGGAGGAGGAAAACCCGCGTCATGACCGTGCCCGGCCCCGCTCTCCCCGGGTGAGGACCCCCTCACCTACAGGGAACGCAGGACGGGCGATGCCGGGCTGGGTGGCCGTGCCGTATCCCGGCCGGGCGGCGGGCGGGGTGCGCCGGCGGGTGGTCCCGGACGGGAGCGGGACGCTCACGGGCCCCGCGGTGCTGGAGCTCGCCATGCACGAGGCGGCAGCGCGGTCGGCGGGGGAGGCGGGCCGGTCCGGCCCCTGACGGCCGGCCCCTGACCCCGTGACCGCCGGCGCCGACCTGCCTCCCCGGGGTGCCGCTGGTCGGCGACCGCCGGCCGGTCCGTGCCGAAGTGGTGCAGGATCCGGCCGGGGCGAGCGGACCCCCCCGCCGCCTTCCCTGGCAGAGAGAGCGAGATCGGCGACAGCCTAAGTCCGCGGTCCTACAGTACGAGCCGCGGTGCGGGCGACGGCCAGGAGCAGCGGTGCGCACAGGAAGAGACTGGCCAGGACGTCGAGCGGCCAGTG
Organism: Streptomyces sp. NPDC044571; assembly: GCF_040647115.1. Lineage (NCBI taxonomy): Bacteria > Bacillati > Actinomycetota > Actinomycetes > Kitasatosporales > Streptomycetaceae > Streptomyces > Streptomyces sp. NPDC044571. Next base: position 40,494 of record NZ_JBEZBN010000047.1, on the reverse strand, counting down.
CCAGCCGCGCAGGACCAGCCCGGCGGCCGTCGCGCCCGTCAGGGCGAGGGCGAGGGGCAGCGGCCAGCCGCGGCGGGCGTACGGGCGGACCAGCAGCGCCGCGCCGACGTACGCGACCGCCGCGGTGGCGGTGTGGCCCGAGGGGTAGTAGCCGGCCGCCCAGGGCTCCAGCGGCCCCGGCCGGGCGGTCCACTCCTTCAGCGGCACGATCACGGCCGGCACCAACGCCATGGCCGCACCGGCCGTCAGGGCTCCGATGCGGTTGCCGCGCCAGGCGGCGTACGCCATCGCCAGGGCCAGGACGGGTACGGCGACCGGGATGTTGCCGAGGTCGCTGAGGCGCTCGGTGACCGCGTCGGGAACCGTACGCACCACCGCGCGGCTGAGGCTCTCGTCCGGCGCGAGCAGTGGACCCGCCGCCAGGACCTGCCAGGTCGTCAGGACCAGGCCGAGCAGGGAGAGAAGGAGGAGAGTGGCCGGCCACCCCGGAACAGGGGGGATGGTTCCGGGGCGGCCGCCCTGACCGGGTTGCCGTGCGCCCCGGGGGGTTTGGGGCGGACGGCCGTCCGATCGGAGGTGAGTGTGCGCGAACGCATGCCCAGTGCGGCGCTGGGGAAGCCCGGTACTGGAGTCGCCCCCGGTTTCCCGGGAACGGGGTGTCTCACTCATCTGCAGAAACCGTACGGCAGCAGAAAGGGGACCGACAGCAGGATCGCGGTCCTGCCATCGGCCCCCCACATCTTCTTCACAGTGCCCGACCGTTACCGGCGGTACCGGTGGGTCCCTGTGTTCGGACGTTCGCTCAGATGCCCGCGAACGCGGCCTCGATGATGTCCAGGCCCTCGTTCAGCAGGTCCTCGCCGATGACGATCGGCGGCAGGAAGCGGAGCACGTTGCCGTAGGTGCCGCAGGTGAGGACGAGCAGGCCCTCGGCGTGGCAGGCCTTGGCGAGCGCGCCGGCCGCCTCCGGGAAGGGGGTCTTGGAGACCGGGTCCTTGACGAGCTCGATCGCGATCATGGCGCCGCGGCCGCGGATGTCGCCGATGATCTCGTACTTCTCCTGCATGGCCGTCAGGCGGGCCTTCATGACGGACTCGATCTTCTTCGCCGCGGCGTTGAGGTCGAGCTCCTTCATGGTCTCGATGGAGCCGAGCGCACCGGCGCAGGCCACCGGGTTGCCGCCGTAGGTGCCGCCCAGGCCGCCCGCGTGCGCGGCGTCCATGATCTCGGCGCGGCCGGTCACGGCGGCGAGCGGCAGACCGCCCGCGATGCCCTTGGCGGTGGTGATCAGGTCCGGGACGATGCCCTCGTCCTCGCACGCGAACCACTGGCCGGTGCGGCAGAAGCCGGACTGGATCTCGTCGGCGACGAAGACGATGCCGTTGTCGTTGGCGAACTTCACGATGGCCGGCAGGAAGCCCTTGGCCGGCTCGATGAAGCCGCCCTCGCCGAGGACCGGCTCGATGATGATCGCGGCGACGTTGTCGGCGCCGATCTGCTTGGTGATCTGGTCGATCGCCTGGGCGGCGGCCTCGGGGCCGCAGTTCTCGGCACCGGTGGGCCAGCGGTAGCCGTAGGCGACCGGGACGCGGTAGACCTCGGGGGCGAACGGGCCGAAGCCGTTCTTGTACGGCATGTTCTTCGAGGTCAGCGCCATCGTCAGGTTCGTACGGCCGTGGTAGCCGTGGTCGAAGACGACGACGGCCTGGCGCTTGGTGTACGAACGGGCGATCTTGACGGCGTTCTCGACGGCCTCGGCGCCCGAGTTGAACAGCGCGGACTTCTTCGCGTGGTCACCGGGGGTCAGCTCGGCGAGGGCCTCGCAGACCTCCACGTAACCCTCGTACGGGGTGACCATGAAACAGGTGTGGGTGAAGTCGGCGAGCTGCGCGGACGCGCGGCGCACGACGGCCTCGGCGGAGGCGCCGACCGAGGTCACGGCGATACCGGAACCGAAGTCGATCAGACGGTTGCCGTCGACGTCCTCGATGATGCCGCCACCCGCGCGGGCCGTGAAGACGGGCAGCACGGAGCCCACGCCGCCGGCCACCGTCTCCAGACGGCGGGCCTGCAGCTCCTGCGACTTGGGGCCGGGGATCGCGGTGACGAGCTTGCGCTCCTGCGGGACAGCGGTCATGGAGGGCTCCTGGGGGGTGTTTTCGGACGCACTTGTGTCTTTGTCCGCAGGCTAGGCCCGCCGGAGGGGGTACTGCATGCTCCGTTCGGGAGTGGTACCCGCGTGTCCTTGTCCGCGACGGCCATAGGAAGGACCTCTCGGCTGTCTTGTGGACGCTGCCGCGGTACGGGCCCATCGCCGCCGCGGGGCCACTACATTGATCTCCGCGTGACGCAGCGCAGGCACGGGCAGGGGGCAGGGGTTTCATGGACACCGACGGCACGCACGGCACCGATGAGAAGCGGCCGCCGCGCACCGGGCACGTCCCCCGGCCGGCGTCGCCGCCGGGACTTCCGCCGAGGCCCGCCCAGCCCCCGGCCGCCGGCCCCGGCCTGACCGAGTGGCTGCGCACGGCCCGCCCGGCCGCCGAGCCCGGCATCTGGCGCTACGGCCACACCGCCCGCGCCGCCCAGGAGTCCCCGGAGGTGCCCGACCGGGCGCTGCTGAGCGGCGCAGTCATCTCCTTCCTCGCCTGCGTCCTCGTCTGGTCGCTGATGCGCAACGGCTACCTGCCCTACTGGGACGCTCCGGTGAAGCTGTTCACCCCCAACGCCTGGTGGCAGGGGAACGGGGAACCCGTCCCCGGGTCGGGGGGCCAGCGGGCCAAACCCGTCTACGAGTGCCTCTTCGACGCCGCCCTGCTCTACGGCTTCGGCCGGCTGGGCAGCTGGCGGCTCGCGTGGAACCGCCTCGTCGCGGCCCGCGGCCCCTTGTGGCAGGCCGCCGCCGCGGTCCCCCCGGCCTACCTGGCGATCCTGCTCATCGGCCACTACCAGCTGCCGCTGCGCGACCTCGTCTATTCCTTCCTGCCCTTCGGCACCGACCAGGTGGCCAACCAGGAACTCGTCACCGCCGCGGACACCGCCGTCGACGTGGCCGTCGTCCTGGCCTTCGCCTGGATCGGCGGGGTGCCCGGCCTGCTCCGGAGACTGCGTCCCCGCCCCGCCGGAACGGCAGCCCCCGGCGGCGCCGCCGCCCCGGCCCCCTCCCACCCGGAGGAGGACCCCGCCGGCTGGCCCGAGGTGCGCGCCGCCGGGCTCCCGGAGATCGCCGACCGGCTCGGCGCCGAAGCCGGGGCCGGGCGGATGAACGACGTCGACTACACGCGGATCCGGCGGGCCTGGGACTCCGTACGGGCCGACCCCTCGCGGGCGGCGGCCTTCGCCGACGCGGTGCGGGCCCAGGGCGCCGCCGCCTGCCTGCACCCCTCCAAGGCCCGGGACCTGCCCGTCCGGGCCGCCCGGCACGACCTGCTGACCCGGCAGGTCCTGCTCGGCGCGGTCGACGACGGCGAGCGCACCCCGTACGCCCGGCGCGGGACCCGACTCGCCCTCGACCCCGGCGTGCTCGGCACCTCGCTGCTCGCCGTCGGCCCCTCCGGCGCCGGCAAGACCCGCCACCTCGTCCGCCCCGTCGTCGAATCGCTCGCCCTCCAAGCGCTGGCCGGCCAGGCCGCCGTCGTCGCCGTCGCCTCGGCCGGCACCCGGCTCGGACCGGACACCGCCTACGACGTCGTGGTCCGCGTCGGCGACCCCGACTCCGTCTACGACCTGGACCTCTACGGGGGTGCCACCGACCCGGACGAGGCCGCCGGCCTGCTCGCCGAGGCCTTCGTCGGCGATGTCCCCGGCCTGGACGTGCGCCGGGCCGCGACCGCCCTCGCCCAGCTGCTCGGGCCGTTCCGGACGGCCTACGGCCGGTTCCCCGCGGTGCCGGAGCTGCGCGAGCTGCTCGACCAGGTGCCCGCCACCCTCGACCCGCTGCGCACCGCCCTGGAGGCCGCCGGGCAGCAGCCGATGCTGCGCGAGCTCGACGCCCGCGCCCGGCAGTACGGGGCCCAGGGCGACCCCGGGCCGCTGCTCGCCGACCGGGTGGCCCTGCTCGACCGGCCCGCCTTCACCGGCTTCTTCGACACCACCGGCGAGGGCCGCCCCTTCTCCCTGCGCACCCTGGAACACCCGCTGCGGGTCCGCGTCGACCTCCCCGAGCGCGCCCACGCCGATGCCTCCCGGATACTGGCCCGCCTCCTGCTCGCCCAGTTCAACGCCGCGGCGGCAGCCCGCGCCGACCGCTCCCTCTTCGCCTTCCTGGCCCTCGACGACGCCTCGCACACCCTGACCCCCGAGACCGTGCGCGGCGTCCAGCGGCTGCGTTCGGCGAACGCGGGCGTGCTGCTGACCCTGCGCACGCTGGACGACGTACCCGAGGCGCTGCGGACACCGCTGCTCGGGGCCGTCGGCTGCCGGATGGCCTTCTCCGGGGTCACCACCTGGGACGGCAAGCGCTTCGCCGAGGCCTGGGGCACCGAGTGGGTGGAAACGCGGGACGTCACCCACCGCACCGTCTTCGCCGACCAGCCGCTCACCCGGGCCATCCACGCCTTCCGCAAGCTCGTCACCGGCAAGGCCGTCACCACCGACGCCGTGACCGTGCGCCAGGTGGAACGGGAGCGGTGGTCGGCCTCCGAGCTGGCGCACGCCGTGCCGCCGGGACACGCGGTGCTCTCCCTGACCTCGGTCCGGGGCGAACGGGCGGCCCCGCTGCTGGTCCGGCTGGCGGACACCGGCTGAGCCGACCCGTACGGGGTGGCAGAATCGAGGAAGGCCGTTCATACGACACGGCGAAATCCCTCTCCCCGCTAAGGCCACCCCTCACCGATGCCGCTCACCCTCGCCTCACTCGTCCAGCACTCGGCGCTCAAGCTCAGCGTCCGGGCGGGGGAGGGCCGCCTCGACACCCCCGTGCGCTGGGCCCACGTCAGCGAGCTCGCGGACCCCGTCCCCTACATGGAGGGCGGAGAACTGCTCCTGATCACCGCGATGAAGCTGGACGCGGAGGATCCGGACGAGATGCGCCGCTACGTACGCCGCCTCGCCGCGGCCGGAGTCGTCGGCATCGGCTTCGCCGTCGGGGTCAACTACGAGTCCATCCCCGAAGCACTCCTCGAAGCCGCCCGCGAGGAAGACCTGCCGCTGCTGGAAGTACCCCGCCGCACCCCCTTCCTCGCCATCAGCAAGGCCGTCTCCGCGGCGCTCGCCGCCGACCAGTACCGGGCCGTGACCGCCGGCTTCGAAGCGCAGCGCGAACTGACCCGGGCCGCCCTGTCCGCCGACGGCCCCGCCGAACTGCTGGCGAAGCTCGCGGCGCACGTACACGGCTGGGCCGCGCTCTACGACACCTCCGGCGCCGTGGTCGCCGCCGCCCCCGAGTGGGCGGCACGCCGCGCGGCCCGGCTCACCCCCGACGTGGAACGGCTGCGCGAACGCCCCGCCCCGGCGAGCGCCGTGGTGGGCGGATCCGAGGACCGGGTCGAACTCCAGTCGCTCGGCACCGGGCGGCGGGCCCGCGGAGCGCTGGCCGTCGGAACCGGCGCCCCCCTGGGCACCGCCGAGCGGTACGCCGTGCACTCGGCGGTCGCCCTGCTGACCCTCACCACCGAACGCTCGCGATCGCTGCACGACGCCGAATCCCGGCTCGGCGCCGCCGTACTGCGCATGCTGCTCGCCGGGGAGGCCGAGCACGCGCAGGAGGTCGCCGGCGACCTGTACGGGGCGCTGCTGGAGGCGCCGTTCCGGCTGATCGTCGCCGAGCCGGCGCTGCCGGGAACGGCCCAGCCGGAAGGGCTGGCCCTGCTGGCCGACACGGTCGAGTCCGCGGCCGCCCGCGCCGGTGAAGCCCTGCTCGTGGTGCCCGGACCGGGCCGGCTGGTGGTCCTCGCGGCCGACGGCGGCTCCGCGGTACAGGCCTGCGCGGACCACGCCGAGGCGCTGGAATCGCGGCGGGGCCGCGACACCGTGGGACCGGAGCCGGACGAACTGGTCGTCGGCCTGTCCGCCCCCGCCGGGCCCGCCGGGGTGGCGGCGGCGTACAAACAGGCCGACCAGGCCCTCGCCGTGGCCCGGCGCCGCGGCCGCCCCATGGTGGAACACGAGGACCTCGCGGCGGGATCGGTCCTTCCGCTGCTCGCCGACGAGGCGGTGCGGGCCTTCGCCGACGGCACGCTGCGGGCCCTGCGCGAACACGACGAGAAGGGCCGCGGAGACCTCGTGGCCTCCCTGCACGCCTGGCTCTCCCGGCACGGCCAGTGGGACGCCGCCGCGGCCGACCTCGGCGTCCACCGGCACACCCTGCGCTACCGCATGCGGCGCGTCGAGGAGATCCTCGGCCGCTCACTCGACGACCCGGACGTCCGCATGGAACTCTGGCTCGCCCTCAAGGCCACCGGCACCCCCGCCTAGCCGGGAGCCCGCCCGCCCGGACGCCACAACGGGTACGCGCCCACGACAGTGACAAAGCGGCGCGGCCGGAACCTCGGGTACTCCACCCCGGACAAACAACGAAACCCCGCCGGAGTCCTACGGTGGAGGAGACAAGGACCCGCACACATCCGAAGGGCCGGGATTCGCATGACTTCCACCCACGCCTTCTGGCTCGCCGGCCGCCAGGCCACCGGCGATGCCGCCTTCGACGTCCACTCCCCGTGGGACAACCGGCTCGTCGGCACCGTCAGCGTGCCCACCGACGCCCAGGTCGAAGAGGCCGTGGCCGCGGCGCACGCCGTGACGGCGGAATTCTCCGCGACCCCCGCCCACGTGCGCGCCGCCGCCCTGGACCACGTGTCCAAGCGGCTCGTCGAGCGCACGGAGGAGATCGCCCAGCTGATCTCCGCCGAGAACGGCAAGCCCATCAAGTGGGCCCGCGGCGAGGTCGGCCGTGCCGTGTCCGTGTTCCGCTTCGCCGCCGAAGAAGCCCGCCGCTTCAACGGCGGAGAGGCCCAGCGCCTCGACACCGACGCCGGCGGCGTCGGCCGTCTCGCCCTGACCCGCCGCTTCGTCAAGGGCCCGGTCCTCGGCATCGCGCCGTTCAACTTCCCGCTGAACCTGTGCGCCCACAAGGTGGCCCCCGCCATCGCCGTCGGCGCGCCGATCATCCTCAAGCCGGCCCCGGCCACCCCGCTCTCCGGGCTCATCCTCGGCGAGCTGCTCGCCGAGACCGACCTCCCGGCCGGCTCCTGGTCGGTCCTGCCCGTCGCCAACGACAAGATGCCGGCCCTGGTCAAGGACGAGCGCCTGCCCGTCATCTCCTTCACCGGCTCCGACAAGGTCGGCTACGCCATCCAGCAGTCCGTGCCCCACAAGCACTGCACCCTGGAACTCGGCGGCAACGCCGCCGCCGTCGTCCTCGACGACTGGTCCTCCGAGGCCGACCTCGACTGGGCCGCGACCCGTATCGCGACCTTCTCGAACTACCAGGCCGGCCAGTCCTGCATCTCCGTGCAGCGCGTCATCGCCGACGCCTCCGTCTACGACCGCCTCGTCGAAAAGGTCGTCGCGAAGGTCCAGGCCCAGGTCACCGGCGACCCGGGCGACGACGCCACCGACGTCGGCCCCCTCGTCTCCGAGGACGCCGCCAAGCGCGTCGAGTCCTGGGTCGACGAAGCCGTCTCCGCCGGCGCCAAGCTGCTCACCGGCGGCAAGCGCGACGGTGCCTCCTACGAGCCCACCGTCATCGCCGAACTGCCCGCCGACACCACCCTCGCCCGCGAGGAGGTCTTCGGGCCGGTCCTGACGCTGCAGAAGGTCGAGAACACCGACGAGGCCTTCGCCGCCGTCAACGACTCGAAGTTCGGCCTGCAGACCGGCGTCTTCACCCGCAATATCCAGACCGCGTTCCGCGCGCACCGCGAGCTTGAGGTCGGCGGTGTCATCGTCGGCGACGCGCCGTCCTACCGCGCCGACCAGATGCCGTACGGCGGCGTCAAGCAGTCCGGCGTGGGCCGCGAAGGCGTCCGCTACGCGATGGACGACTACACGTACGAGCGGGTCCTGGTCCTGACCGGCCTCGACATCTGATTCGTACGACCCACAAGCCGACGGCCGGAGCCTACTGTGCGGGGGCTCCGGCCGTCCCCCTTTTTACCCGCTCTGACCTGCGGAAACGTCGAATCCTGGCTGACTCTTCGTGAGCTGGTGGGAACATGCCCGAGTCGCCAAACGGCAGAGCGCGCGACCTGGTTGAGTTGCTTGACGGGCGTCGACCAGCGGGCCCCCACTGGCTGTATGACATTTGTACGACAGAGTGGAGGAGGCGTGGACGCCGCACCCGTTCCCGAAAAGCGGCAAGCCAAGAAGGCCGCCGCGAAGACAGCGAAGCGGAACGCGGCCACGGCCGTGCTCGGGCCCAGCAGGTTGGCACAGGTCCGGCTCCGCAGCGATGAGATGCAGGCCCTTCAGGATGTCATGCGGACGCTGCATCTCGGCTCGACCTCCGATGCCCTTCGCGAAGGCCTGAGGCTCCTTGCGCGGGAAGCGGCTGAGGTGGGGGCGGCCGAGGAGATCCGTGCCTTCTACCGGGAGCAATCCGCGCCTCTGCCTGAGGGTGTGGTCGAGCCGAGCGACGCCGAGCTTGCGGCAGCGGACGATATGCAGTGGTGAGCCCCGGTACGGCTCTGCGTGGCGAAGTGTGGGTCTGCGCATTGCCCCAGCCGGTGGGACCGCATCCCGTTGTTGTCCTTGCGGTCAACCGGATCGCGGAACCGCTCACCTCCGTTACGGTCGCGCTGATCACCGGCACTTCCGGTCCGCAGACCACCCATGCTCCCATCGGGCCTGACGCGGGCCTGGTGTACGACGAGTCGTACGTGAACTGCGCGGACCTTCACACAGTGGCGAAATCGCGCTTGCGGAGGAAGCTCGGGCTGCTTGCCCCGGGTGAGCTGCGTCGCGTGGAAGATTCCGTCCGCTTGATCCTCGGTCTACAGCACTGACGTCGGAGGGCGGAAGCCCAGGCGTCGTGCTCCGTGCGCGGCCTGCGCCGCCATCAAAATCGCTCGTTCCTCGCGATTTCCCCGGGCGCTCGGCCTTCTTCGCCGACGCGCCCCCTTCGGCTCACTCGCCCGGAGGTAGGTGTCCAGTCGGGGCCGTTTTCCCTCACTCGGACCGCCCCGGCTTTTCCCGGAGGGCCCAGCAGGGTACGACTCACAGGTAGCACCGGCCGGTAGGGCCGGTCCGACGACTCCGGCTGGCGAGGTGAGTCCCCTCATGTCCGCAACACAGCCCAAGGTGACCGAGCGCGAGGCACGGCAGGTCGCGGAAGCGGCCCGGGAACAGGACTGGCGCAAGCCCAGCTTCGCCAAGGAACTGTTCCTCGGGCACTTCCGGCTCGACCTGATCCACCCGCACCCGATGCCCGCCGACGAGGACGTCCGGCGCGGCGAGGCCTTCCTGGCCCGGCTGCGGGACTTCTGCGAGCGCGAGCTCGCCGCAGGCCTGCCCGCGCGGATCGAACGCGAGGCGCGGATCCCCGACGAGACCGTGCGCGCGCTCAAGGAGCTCGGCGCCCTCGGCATGAAGATCGACCCCAAGTACGGCGGTCTCGGCCTGACCCAGGTGTACTACAACAAGGCGCTGGCCCTCGTCGGCTCCGTCAGCCCGGCCATCGGCGCCCTGCTCTCGGCACACCAGTCGATCGGGGTCCCCCAGCCGCTGAAGATGTTCGGCACGCAGGAGCAGAAGGACACCTACCTGCCGCGCTGCGCCACCACGGCCATCAGCGCCTTCCTGCTGACCGAGCCGGACGTGGGCTCCGACCCGGCCCGGCTGGCGACCACCGCCGTACCGGACGGCGAGGACGCGTACATCCTCGACGGCGTGAAGCTGTGGACCACCAACGGCGTCGTGGCGGACCTGCTGGTGGTGATGGCGCGGGTCCCCAAGACGGAGAACCACCGCGGCGGGATCACCGCCTTCGTCGTCGAGGCCGACTCACCCGGGATCACCGTCGAGCACCGCAACGCCTTCATGGGCCTGCGCGGCCTGGAGAACGGCGTCACGCGCTTCCACCGGGTCCGCGTGCCGGCCGCCCAGCGGATCGGCGCCGAGGGCGCCGGGCTCAAGATCGCCCTGACCACCCTCAACACCGGCCGGCTGTCCCTGCCCGCCATGTGCGTCGGGGCGGGCAAATGGTGCCTGAGGATTGCCCGCGAGTGGTCCGCCGTACGCGAGCAGTGGGGCCGGCCCGTCGCCCGGCACGAGGCGGTCGGCTCCAAGATCTCCTTCATCGCCGCCACCACCTTCGCCCTCGAAGCGGTCGTGGACCTCGCCTCCCAGATGGCCGACGAGGACCGCAACGACATCCGCATCGAGGCCGCCCTCGCCAAGCTCTACGGCTCCGAGATGGCCTGCCGGATGGCCGACGAACTGGTCCAGATCCGCGGCGGACGCGGCTTCGAGACCGCCGAGTCACTGGCCGCCCGCGGCGAGCGCGCCGTCCCCGCCGAGCAGATGCTGCGCGACCTGCGCATCAACCGGATCTTCGAGGGCTCCACCGAGATCATGCACCTGCTGATCGCCCGCGAGGCCGTCGACGCCCACCTCTCGGTCGCCGGCGACCTCATCGACCCCGACAAGGAACTCGGCGACAAGGCCAGGGCCGGCGCCCGCGCCGCCGGGTTCTACGCCCGCTGGCTGCCCAAACTGGCCACCGGGCCCGGCCAGCTCCCCGCCAGCTACCGCGCCTTCCACCCCGCCGGGCACACCGACCTCTCCGGCCACCTGCGTTATGTCGAGCGCAGCGCCCGGAAACTCGCCCGCACGATGTTCCTGGCCATGGCGCGCTGGCAGGGCCGCATGGAGACCAAACAGGGCTTCCTCGGCCGGATCGTCGACATCGGCGCCGAACTCTTCGCGATGAGCGCGGCCTGCGTACGCGCCGAACACCTGCGCGGCGCGGGAGAGCACGGCCGCGAGGCCTACCAGCTCGCGGACGCCTTCTGCCGGCAGTCGCGGGTCCGGGTCGAGGAACTCTTCGGCCGGCTCTGGTCCAACACCGACGACCTCGACCGCAAGGTCGTCGCCGGGGTGCTGTCCGGCACCTACGCCTGGCTGGAGGAGGGCGTGCTCGACCCGTCCGGCGACGGCCCCTGGATCGCGGACGCCGCCCCCGGCCCCTCCACACAGAAAAACGTGCACCGCCCCATTCGCTGACCTGCGATCATCGCCGCACGCCGAACAGGCGTACGCGAGCGGCGACGGGGAATCGGATGCATGTGAACGTGGACAGGGAGAGTCGGAGGCTCGCCTGGTGCGTGGCGCTCCTGCTGCGCCACGCACCCGACGCCGTCACCTCCGACCTCCTCGGGCGGCTCGATCCGCCCACCCGCCGGTTCCTGTGCCGCGACGAGTACCTGCCGGCCCCCGTCGTGACGCTGCTCCTGCGCGACGGCACGGACGAGGACCGCCGCACCATCGCCCGCAACCCGCACGTGCTCGGCCGCCCGCTCCCCGGCCTGCCCGGGCCCGCCCGGTACGCGGCCCGCCCCGCCCCCTCGCCCGGGCTGCTCGCCACCCTCCACGCCGAACTGGGCCGGGAGCCCGGGCCCCCGCTGACCTCCGAGGAGCTCGTAGCGCTGCTGCGCCGGCACGGCAGCCGCCGACCGCGGATCCCGCTCGACGTGCTGTCCCTCCCGCACGAGCTCGACCCCGAAGTCCTGCTGCGCGAGCATGCCCGCGCCCCGCTGCCGCCCGGCTCGGTGGAGGCCCTGCTGCTGGTGGCCGGGCTGGAGCGGAGCGTCTGCCTCGCCCTGCTCGACACCCGCGGCCAGGAGAGGTACGGGCCCGCCTGGATCCGCCCCGCCGTGCGGTCCGTCCGCACCGGGACCCTCACCTTCGACGAGCTCGCCGCCGCCGTGGCACCGGCCCACCGGACCCTGCTGCTGGGACAGGCCCACGCCATCGGCCGCTTCGCCTGGAACCTGGCCGAGTGGGCCGGCATGCGCTCCGCCCTGATGCGGGTGCTGCGCCCGGCCCTCGGCGACGACCCGCGCCTGTGGGCGGAGCTGCGGCGGCACGCCCCCGGCTTCCCCGGCACCCTGCCGGAACTGGCGTCCGCGGTGGCCGACGGAACCGCCGCGGCGGTCTCCGCGACGGGCTCCGCGGCAGCCGCCGTCCCGGGCCTCGACGAGGCCGTGGACGCGTTGGCGCCCGGCTCCCCGTGGTGGCCGAGCGACCCGCTGAGCAGGGAACTCGCCCTGGCCAGCCTCGGAGTGCCCAACGCCATGGGCGACCTCCACGAGGACATCCGGTGGGTCCGCGCCTGCCTCGACCGCGGCCTGCTCACCGGCGAGGACGTGATCCGGCACAAGGCCCCCGCCGCCTGGGCCCTGGACGAGGACCACTGGCTGGGGGACACCGACTACCCCGACCGCCACGACCGGCACCAGGCGGTCCTCGCGGCCCGCGCCGAAGCCGACCGGCTCCTGGGCGCGGCCCTGGCCGCGGACACCGACGCCTGGTGGCGGGCCGCCCGCGCGCTGCCCGACTTCGCCGGGACGCTCCCCGAACTACTCGCCGGTGTCGTTCACGGGGACTCCGTGTCCAACCGCTTCTGAGTTGCCGCGACAATGGGGGGCATGAGCGACCGCCCAGCCCCCCTCGCCGATCCGCACGTCCTCTTCGACCCCGCGGAAGGCCGACGGGACATCGTCATCCTCGGATGCACCGGGTCCATCGGGACCCAGGCCATCGACCTCGCCCTGCGCCACCCGGACCGCTTCCGGGTGACCGCGCTGTCCGCCGCCGGCGGCCGGGTCGGGCTGCTGGCCGAGCAGGCGCGGCTGCTGCGGGTGAACACCGTGGCCGTCGCCCGCGAGGACGTCGTACCGGCCCTGAAAGAAGCGCTGAGCGCCCAGTACGGTGCCTCCGAGCCGCTGCCGCAGATCCTGGCCGGGCCCGACGCGGCAGCCGAGCTGGCCGCCTCCGAGTGCCACACGGTCCTCAACGGGATCACCGGCTCCATCGGCCTCGCGCCGACCCTCGCCGCGCTGCGGGCGGGCCGGACGCTGGCCCTGGCCAACAAGGAATCGCTGATCGTGGGCGGGCCGCTGGTCAAGGCCCTCGCCCGGCCCGGCCAGATCATCCCGGTCGACTCCGAGCACGCGGCCCTCTTCCAGGCCCTGGCCGCCGGTACCCGCGCCGACGTGCGCAAGCTCGTGGTCACCGCCTCCGGCGGCCCCTTCCGCGGCCGCACCCGCGCCGAACTGGCCCACGTGACCGTGCAGGACGCCCTCGCCCACCCCACGTGGGCCATGGGCCCGGTGATCACCGTCAACTCGGCGACCCTGGTCAACAAGGGGTTGGAGGTGATCGAGGCGCACCTGCTCTACGACATTCCCTTCGACCGCATCGAGGTCGTGGTCCATCCGCAGTCGTACGTCCACTCGATGGTGGAGTTCTCGGACGGTTCCACGCTCGCCCAGGCCACCCCGCCGGACATGCGCGGACCGATCGCGATCGGCCTCGGCTGGCCCGAGCGGATCCCGGACGCGGCCCCCGCCTTCGACTGGACCAAGGCCTCGACCTGGGAGTTCTTCCCGCTGGACACCGAGGCCTTCCCCTCGGTGGCCCTGGCCCGGCACGTGGGCACCCTCGGCTCCACGGCCCCCGCCGTCTTCAATGCGGCGAACGAGGAGTGCGTGGAGGCGTTCCTGGCCGGTCGGCTGCCGTTCACGGCAATCATGGATACGGTCTCTGCCGTGGTCGACGAGCACGGGACGCCGGACGCGGGAACCTCCCTCACCGTCCAGGACGTCCTTGAAGCAGAGGCCTGGGCCCGGGCCCGGGCCCAGGAGATGGCGGCACGGGCCGCCGTGGAGGCGCGCGCATGACAGCACTCATGACGGTGCTCGGAATACTCATCTTCGTATTCGGGCTGCTCGTCTCCATCGCCTGGCACGAGCTCGGCCACCTCTCCACGGCCAAGATCTTCGGCATCCGCGTGCCCCAGTACATGGTCGGCTTCGGCCCGACCATCTGGTCGCGGCACAAGGGTGAGACCGAGTACGGCATCAAGGCCATCCCGATGGGCGGCTACATCCGCATGATCGGGATGTTCCCGCCCGGCGAGGACGGCAAGGTCACCGCCCGCTCGACCTCCCCGTTCCGCTCGATGATCGAGGACGCGCGGTCGGCGGCGTACGAGGAGCTGAAGCCCGGCGACGAGACGCGGCTCTTCTACACGCGCAAGCCCTGGAAGCGCGTGATCGTGATGTTCGCGGGCCCCTTCATGAACCTGGTGCTGGCGCTGGCGGTCTTCTTCGGCGTCTGGATGACCTTCGGCGTCGACCGGACGACCACCCAGGTCGGCACGGTCTCGCCGTGCGTCATCCAGCAGAGCGAGAAGCGGGAGGTCTGCCGGGACGGCGACCCGGTGGCCCCGGCCAAGGCCGCCGGCCTGCGGGCGGGCGACCGGATCGTGGCCTTCGACGGACACCGGGTGACCGACTGGGCCGCCCTCCAGAAGCGGATCCGCGACACCGTCGGCCCCGCCACCGTCACCGTCGTCCGCGACGGGCAGAGCCTGACCCTCCCGGTCAACCTGATCGAGAACAAGGTCGCCAAGACCGACGGCCACGGCGGGTACGTCAAGGGGCAGTACGTGACGGCGGGCTGGCTCGGCTTCAGCCCCAGGAGCGAGATCGCCCCGCTCACCTTCGGCCAGTCCGTGGACCGGATGGGCGACGTCGTCGACAACAGCGTGCAGGGGCTCGTCAAGCTCCCGTCCAAGATCCCGGCTCTGTGGAACGCCGCCTTCGCCGGCGGCGAGCGGGAGCCCGACTCCCCGACCGGCATCGTCGGCGCGGCCCGGATCAGCGGTGAGATCGCCACGCTGGACATCCCGGCCGAACAGCGGCTGGTGTTCTTCCTCCAGCTCGTCGGCTTCTTCAACCTGTCCCTGTTCCTGTTCAACATGCTGCCGCTGCTGCCGCTGGACGGCGGGCACATCGCGGGCGCCCTGTGGGAGTCGGTCCGGCGCACGGTGGCCCGGGTCTTCCGGCGCCCCGACCCCGGCCCGTTCGACGTCGCGAAGCTGATGCCCGCGGCGTACGTGGTGGCCGGCGTCTTCGTCTGCTTCACCCTGCTCGTCCTCGTGGCCGACGTGGTGAACCCGATCAAGATCACCTAGTTCGACCGCATGTGCGCCACGACGCGGGGAGCCGGGCACGAAGCGTGCCCGGCTCCCTACGTTCGGGTGGTGGGGCCCCCTCGGGTGCACGGCCCGCCGCGTGGTTGGCGTAACCTCGAAGGCTGGAGCCCGCCGATCTCGGGACCTTGATCCACACCTTGGGGTTGCACAGCAGATGACTGCCATCTCTCTCGGAATGCCGGCCGTGCCGACGAAGCTTGCCGACCGCAGGGTCAGCCGCAAGATCCAGGTCGGTTCGGTGGCCGTCGGTGGCGACGCACCCGTGTCGGTGCAGTCCATGACCACCACCCGTACCTCCGACATCGGCGCCACGCTGCAGCAGATCGCCGAGCTGACCGCCTCCGGCTGCGAGATCGTCCGCGTGGCCTGCCCGACCCAGGACGACGCCGACGCCCTCGCCGTCATCGCGAAGAAGTCGCAGATCCCGGTCATCGCCGACATCCACTTCCAGCCGAAGTACGTCTTCGCCGCGATCGACGCGGGCTGCGCCGCCGTCCGCGTCAACCCGGGCAACATCAAGCAGTTCGACGACAAGGTCAAGGAGATCGCGAAGGCCGCCGCCGACGCGGGTACGCCGATCCGGATCGGCGTCAACGCGGGCTCGCTCGACGCCCGGCTGCTGAAGAAGTACGGCAAGGCCACCCCCGAGGCGCTGGTCGAGTCGGCGCTGTGGGAGGCCTCCCTCTTCGAGGAGCACGGCTTCAGCGACATCAAGATCTCGGTCAAGCACAACGACCCGGTCGTCATGGTCAACGCCTACCGCCAGCTCGCCGCGCAGTGCACCTACCCCCTGCACCTCGGCGTCACCGAGGCCGGCCCCGCCTTCCAGGGCACCATCAAGTCCGCCGTCGCCTTCGGCGCGCTGCTCTCCGAGGGCATCGGCGACACCATCCGCGTCTCGCTGTCCGCGCCGCCGGTCGAGGAGGTCAAGGTCGGCATCCAGATCCTGGAGTCGCTGAACCTCAAGCCGCGCCGCCTGGAGATCGTCTCCTGCCCCTCCTGCGGCCGCGCCCAGGTGGACGTCTACAAGCTGGCCGAGGAGGTCACGGCGGGCCTCACCGGCATGGAGGTCCCGCTGCGCGTCGCGGTCATGGGCTGCGTCGTCAACGGCCCCGGCGAGGCCCGCGAGGCCGACCTCGGCGTCGCCTCCGGCAACGGCAAGGGCCAGATCTTCGTCAAGGGCGAGGTCATCAAGACCGTCCCCGAGTCGAAGATCGTGGAGACCCTCATCGAAGAGGCCATGAAGATCGCCGAGCAGATGGAGAAGGACGGCATCCCCTCGGGCGAGCCGACCGTCGCGATCGGCGTCTGAGCCCAGGCCCCGAGCCCCGGCCCGTTCCCGCAGCTCGCGGGCGGGGCCGGGGCTTTTTCGTGACCTGCGGGACCAGGCATCCTCAGGTGGCGGCGGGTACAGTTCGGAGATCAGCAGACTTTATGGTGAGGCCCCAGTGTTGACGCAGACCACCACCCGGGTCCTTGAGCCCAGCGATCTGAACGCCGCGCTCGGCATCCTCGGGCGCCAGCCGGTCGAGAACGCCTTCGTCACCTCCCGGGTCCAGGTCGCCGGACTCGACCCCTGGCGCCTGGGCGGCGAGATGTGGGGCTGGTACGCCGACGGAGAGCTGCGCTCCCTGTGCTACGCGGGCGCCAACCTGGTCCCCGTCTGTGCCGGCCCCGACGCCGTCCGCGCCTTCGCCGACCGGGCGCGGCGCACGGGCCGCCGCTGCTCCTCCATCGTGGGCCCCGCCGAGGCGACCCGGCTGCTGTGGCAGCTCCTGGAACCCAGCTGGGGGCCGGCCCGGGACGTCCGCTCCCACCAGCCGCTCATGGTGACCGACCGGCGGTCCGCCGAGGTGCGGCCCGACCCGCTGGTCCGCCGCATCCGCAAGGACGAGATGGACCTGATCATGCCCGCGTGCGTGGCCATGTTCACCGAGGAGGTCGGTGTCTCCCCGCTCGCGGGCGACGGCGGCCTGCTCTACCAGGCCCGGGTCGCCGAGCTCGTCGGCACCGGCCGCTCCTTCGCCCGCGTCGAGGACGGCAAGGTCGTCTTCAAGGCGGAGATCGGCGCCGCGACCGCGCACGCGTGCCAGATCCAGGGCGTCTGGGTGGACCCCGAGTTCCGCGGGCGGGGCCACTCCGAGACCGGGATGGCGGCCGTCGTCGAGTTCGCGCTCCGCGATGTCGCGCCCGTGGTCAGCCTGTACGTGAACGACTTCAACACCGCTGCG
Organism: Streptomyces sp. NPDC044571; assembly: GCF_040647115.1. Taxonomy (NCBI): domain Bacteria; kingdom Bacillati; phylum Actinomycetota; class Actinomycetes; order Kitasatosporales; family Streptomycetaceae; genus Streptomyces; species Streptomyces sp. NPDC044571. Next base: position 23,106 of record NZ_JBEZBN010000047.1, on the reverse strand, counting down.
CGGGCGGCGTACCGGAGGGTCGGCTTCCGCGAGGTCGGCGCCTTCATGAGCGTCCTCTTCTGACCGCCGGGGGCATACCGGCAGGCCCGGACCGCCCAGTAAGGTCACCCGCATGCTGCCTACCTCCGAGGGCCATGACCCCGCCCGCCCGGCCGGACTCCGCATCGGTCCCCTCGACCTCGCCGCCCGCGTGGACGAGGCCCTGCGCGTGCAGGCCGTCGCCTTCGGGCTCAGCGAGGAGGAGATCGGCATCCGCCGCTACATCGTCCAGCGGCACATGGGCTGCCGCGGAGCCCGCGCCCTCGGGGCGTTCACGCAGGACGGGGCGCTCGCCGGGTTCGTGTACGGAATGCCGAACGACCGGGCGTACTGGTGGTCCTCGGTCGTCGAGCCGTACCTGCGGGCCGAGGGTCACGACGGCTGGCTCGACGACTCCTTCGTCATCACCGAGCTGCACGTCCACCCCGGATTCCAGGGGCACGGCGTAGGCCGCACCCTGATCACCCGGATCACCGACACCGCCGAGGAGCCCCGCTCGATCCTGTCCGCCATCGACACCGAGAGCCCGGCCCGCAGCCTCTACCGGGCCCTCGGCTACCGGGACCTCGCCCGCCAGGTGCACTTCCCGAGCGCCGGCCTTCCGTACGCGGTCATGGGGGCCCCGCTGCCGCTGCGCCGCCCCTGACCGCCGGTCACCGGAGGCGGCGAATTCGTTTCCGGCGCCCCGGCGGCCCCCGATAGCCTCGCGGCATGTCTACGCAACACGTGCAGCGCATGTCCCGCCTCATGGCCAAGACCCTCCGCGAGGACCCGGCCGACGCCGAAACGCTCAGCCACCGGCTCCTCGTCCGCGCCGGATACGTCCGGCGCAGCTCCGCGGGTGTGTGGACCTGGCTGCCGCTCGGCAAGAAGGTCCTGGACAACGTCTCGCGCATCGTCCGCGAGGAGATGGACGCCATCGGCGCCCAGGAGGTGCTGCTCCCGGCGCTGCTGCCCAAGGAGCCGTACGAGGTCAGCGGACGCTGGTCGGAGTACGGGGACCTGCTGTTCCGGCTCAAGGACCGCAAGGGAGCCGACTACCTGCTCGGGCCCACGCACGAGGAGATCTTCACCCTGGTGGTGAAGGACCAGTGCACCTCCTACAAGGACCTGCCGGTCATGCTCTACCAGATCCAGACCAAGTACCGGGACGAGGCCCGGCCGCGGTCGGGAGTGCTGCGCGGACGCGAGTTCCAGATGAAGGACTCCTACTCCTTCGACGTGAGCGAGGAGGGCTTGGAGCAGTCCTACGCCCTGCACCGCGCCGCGTACCAGCGGATCTTCACGCGCCTGGGGCTGGACCACCGGATCGTCTCGGCGGTGTCCGGGGCGATGGGCGGTTCGGCGTCGGAGGAGTTCCTGGCGCCGGCGGCGGCCGGGGAGGACACCTTCGTGGACTGCCCGTCGTGCGACTACGCGGCGAACACGGAGGCGGTGACCTTCGCCCTGACCCCCGTGGACGCCGAACACCCCGCCCTGGAGGAGGTGGACACCCCCGACACCCCGACGATCGAGACGCTGGCGGCCCACCTGGGCGTCCCCGCGTCGGCGACGCTGAAGAACCTGCTGGTGAAGGTCGACGGCGAGATCACGGCCGTGGGCGTGCCGGGGGACCGGGAGGTGGACCTCGGCAAGCTCGCCGAGCATCTCGCCCCGGCGGTCGTGGAGTTGGTGACCGCGGAGGACTTCACCGACCGTCCCGACCTGGTCCGCGGCTACGTCGGCCCACAGGGCCTCGGCAAGGTCCGCTACCTCGCCGACCCCCGTGTGGCGCCCGGCACTTCGTGGGTGACGGGAGCCAACCGGGCCGACACGCACGCGCGGAACGTGGTGTGCGGGCGGGACTTCGAGGTCGACCGGTACCTGGACGTGGTGGTCGTGGAGCCGGGCGACCCCTGCCCGCGCTGCGGCGCCGGACTCCGGCTGGACCGCGCCATCGAGATCGGGCACATCTTCCAGCTCGGCCGCAAGTACGCGGACGCCTTCGGCCTGGACGTGCTCGGCAAGGAGGGCAAGCCGGTGCGGGTCACGATGGGCTCGTACGGGATCGGCGTCTCGCGGGCGGTGGCTGCGCTGGCCGAACAGACCGCGGACGAACGGGGACTTGCGTGGCCGGCCGAGGTGGCTCCGGCGGACGTGCACGTGGTGGCGGCGGGCAAGGCCGTGCAGCTGGCGCTCGCGGAATCGGCGGCCACGGCTCTGGCGGAGGCCGGCCTGCGGGTCCTCCTGGACGACCGGGCGGGGCTCTCGCCGGGCGTGAAGCTCACGGACGCGGAGCTGATCGGCGTCCCGTGGATCCTGGTGGCGGGGCGCCGGTCCGCGGACGGCGTGGTCGAACTCCAGCACCGCGCCACGGGCACCCGCGAGGAACTCCCCTTGGCCGACGCCCTCGCCCGGCTGACGGCTGCCGGATAGCCCTGGGCTCCGCCCCCGGACCCTCGCGCCTCACGGGTCCGGGCGGAGCCCGGTTCCGGAGAGGGGCGGGATGGGGAAGAAGCCCGTCCCGCGCAGCGGCTAACCGCAGGGCTCGTCGGCCTCCGCGGGCGGCGGCGAGCCGTCCACGGACCGGCCGACGGCCGGCGGATCCAGGGCCTCGCCGGGAGCGCCGGCCGCCGCGGAAACCCCCGGCGGGGCCGGGCCGGTGACCGTCTCGCGGTCCGGCTCCGGGGCTTTGCCGGGCACGGCGCCCGGCGCCTCGGCCAGAGCTTCGCCCGGCGCTTCGCCCGACGCGGCGCCGGGTGCGGCGCCCGGCGCGGGCGCCGCGCGCTCCAGGAAGCGGAGCAGCTCCACGGGGAACGGCAGGACCAGCGTGGAGTTCTTCTCCGCAGCCACCGCCACCACCGTCTGCAGCAACCGCAACTGCAGCGCCGCCGGCTGCTCCGACATCACCGCCGCCGCCTCCGCCAGCTTCTTCGAAGCCTGGAGCTCCGCATCCGCGTTGATCACCCGAGCCCGGCGCTCGCGGTCCGCCTCCGCCTGCCGCGCCATCGAGCGCTTCATCGTCTCCGGCAGGGAGACGTCCTTTATCTCGACGCGGTCGATCTGGACGCCCCACCCCACCGCCGGGCTGTCGATCATCAGCTCAAGACCCTGGTTCAGCTTCTCCCGGTTGGACAGCAGGTCGTCGAGGTCCGACTTGCCGATGATCGAGCGCAGCGAGGTCTGCGCCATCTGCGAGACCGCGAAGCGGTAGTCCTCCACCTCGATGATCGCGTTCGCCGCGTCCACGACCTTGAAATACACCACGGCGTCGACCCGCACGGTGACGTTGTCCCGGGTGATGCCCTCCTGCGCGGGCACCGGCATCGTGACGATCTGCATGTTCACCTTGCGGAGCCGGTCGACCCCCGGGACGATCATGGTGAAGCCCGGCCCGCGGACGCCCTCCCGCAGCCGGCCGAAGCGGAAGACAACGCCCCGCTCGTACTGCCTCACCACTCGTGCGGCAGCGCCGGCGAGCGCCGCGACTCCCACGCCCGCCGCGATTGCCGCTGTCAGCAGTTCCTGGACCATGACGGCCTCCCGGACGGCCTCCTGCCGGGCCTGTACCCCTATCCACGGTATGCCCTACAACCAGGCGGCGAACTCCAACAGAAGCTCCGCCTCCTGGCGCCGCCCGGCGGCCAGGGCCCGGTTCCCGGACTCCACCGCCCGGAAAACCGTCCAGCCCCGCAGCCGGTCCCGGTCCACCTCCAGCGCGTCGGCGAGCCGGTTCACCCGGCGCCGGGCGCCCGCGGCCCCGGCCGAGGACGCCACCTGGTCCTCCAGCCGGTCCCGCACCAGCCGGGCCAGGTCGTACGCCCGCTCGCCGACCAGCGGGTCCGGGCCGACCGCCAGCCACGGGGCCCGCTCGCCCGCCAGCACCTTGCCCTGCCGGAAGTTCCCGTGCAGCACCAGTTCCTCGGGGGGCAGGGCGGTCAGCTCCTCGCGGATCGCCAGCGCGGTGGAGGCCAGCGCCTCGGCCTCCGCGGGGGCCTTGCGCAGGGCCTCCGCCTGCCGGGCGGTGCGCTGCTCCACCGTCTCGAAGGGGTGCCCCGGCGGCGGGGCGACCCACAGCCGGCGCAGCGTCCCGCACGCCTCCAGCAGGGCCTTCGCTTCCGGCAGCGACCGCAGCGACACTTCGGGGTGCAGCCGTTCCAGCAGCAGCGCCCCGTCCTGCGCGTGGTGGCGGGTGTCGAGGACCCGTACGGCTCCGAAACCGCCCCAGTGCGCCAGGGCGGCCAGCTCCCGGTCGGGCCGGGCGTGCGGGGGAGCCAGCTTCAGCGCGGCCGGGGTGCCGTCGGCGTACTGGACGAGGACGACCAGGCTGCTCCGGCCGCCCGGCGCCTGCACCCGCTGGGCCCGGACGTCACGGCGGGCCAGCGCCGCCTCGGTGAGCCGGGGCAGCTGCTCCAGCCAGTCCGCGTCCTGCGCCGATTCCGGCGTCTCGCCGAGCGCCCGTACAAGCCGCTGCGGCGGTTCGAAAGCCATGCGTGCGTGGTCCCTTTCAGCTGGTGGGGGCTCGGTCGGCGCGTTCCGTGAGCCCAGGGAAGGCTACGCCGACACCCCGCCAGCGCGCCGCGCGCACGGCCGCGGCGCTCAGCGCGTCGGCCGCCTCCCGGCGCAGCCGGCCGTCCGAGGCCCGCACGAGATCGGAGTACGCGCCCGCCACCCGGTCCTCGATCTCGGCGGCGAGCCGCTCCGCGTCGGCCGGGCCGCGCACCTCGAAGGGCAGGGCGTACGCCGCTTCCGCGGGTCGGGGCGAGCCGCCCATCTCGCGCACCGTGCGGGCCAGGGCGTCACGCCGCGCGAGGTGGCCGCCGTACGCCTCGCGGGCCTCGGCGGCCCGGGCGGCCCCGGCGCGTGCGCCGATCACGCCGTAGCCGTACGCCGCGGCGTGTTCGGCGGCGAGCGCGGACTGCGCGGCCTCCAGGGCCCGGTTGGCGGGGGAGGGTTCGGGCTTCACGGTGTGGCTCCGGGGGTCGAGGTCAGCAGGTACGCGTGGACGGCGCCGCACGCCGCCACCGAGGCCAGCAGCCGGGCCAGCTCCCCGGGCGCCCCGGACAGGGCGATGGTGCGGGCCTCGGCCAGGCTGCGCTCGGCGTCGGCGAGCGCGGTCAGGGCTTCCTCCGGGCCGGCCGGCACCGGCTCGCCGCTCGGGGCGGCCGCACCGGCCGGTGCGGGTGAGGCGGCGGACGGCGCGCCGGAGGGCTGCGCGGAGGCGGCCTCCGGCGCGGCCAGGGCGGTGGCGTGCGCCGCCACCGAGGCGCGCAGCGGTGCCAGGCGCCCGGCGAGGGCCGGATGGGCGGCGGTGGTGGCGTCGTAGCGTTCCAGCAGTCGTTCACTGTCCCGAACGGCCGATGCACGCATCCGCCGTTCGAGTGGAACGCCGGTGTCCGCGCCGGCCGCGCCGGCGCCGTCGGAACACCCGGTGAGCAACGCGGCGCCGCCGACGCCGACGGCGCCGGCGAGCAGGCTCCTTCGCGAGAGCCTCGAAGACATGGTCCAGGGCACGGCGACGTCCTTGAGGTGGGGTCCGGCAGGGTGTGATCACCGTACCCGGGGCCCCGTCCACAGGGCGGACGGCAACACCCTCCGCGACCGGATACCCTTTGACCTGACACGCGACGGAAAACCACAACAGCACACGCGGCCGAGGAGTCACCCGGATGAGCACCACCCAGAGCGACAGGCTGCGCGGACTGCTGGAGCCGCTCGTCGCCGCCAAGGGCCTGGATCTTGAGGACATCGAGATGTCCAAGGCGGGCAAGCGCCGGATGCTTCGCATCATCGTGGACTCCGACGAGGGCGTGGAGCTGGACGCGTGTGCCGAGCTGAGCCGCGAGGTCTCCGACAAGCTCGACGAATCCGACGTGATGGGCGAGGACGAGTACGTCCTCGAAGTGAGCTCGCCGGGCGCCGACCGCCCGCTGACCGAGCACCGTCACTACGTCCGGGCGACGGGCCGTCTCGTGAAGTTCCAGCTCTCCGCCGAAGGTGAGAAGGGTGCCGGGGAACTGGTCGCCCGCATCCTCGGCGTCGACGACGAGGGTTTGGACCTCGAAGTTCCGGGTGTGAAGGGTCGCAAGGCGACCGCCCGCCGCATTGCTTTCACCGACATCGCCAAGGCGCGTGTCGAGATCGAGTTCAACCGCAAGGACAAGAAGGAAGAGGAGGCGTAGCCGTGGACATCGACATGAGTGCCCTGCGGGGTCTGGTCCGGGAGAAGGAGATCTCCTTCGACCTGCTCGTCGAGGCGATCGAGTCGGCCCTCCTCATCGCGTACCACCGCACCGAGGGAAGCTTCCGGCGCGCACGCGTGGAGCTGGACCGCACCAACGGCCACGTCGTCGTGTGGGCGACCGAGGACCCGCGGGACCTGGAGGAGGGGCAGGAGCCCAAGGAGTTCGACGACACGCCGTCGGACTTCGGCCGGATCGCCGCCACGACCGCCAAGCAGGTGATCCTCCAGCGTCTGCGCGACGCCGAGGACGACTTGACCTTCGGCGAGTTCGCGGGCCGCGAGGGCGACGTCATCACCGGTGTCGTCCAGCAGGGCAAGGACCCCAAGAACGTCCTCGTCGACATCGGCAAGCTGGAGGCCATCCTGCCGGTGCAGGAGCAGGTCCCCGGCGAGGAGTACACCCACGGCCTGCGCATCAAGACGTACGTCGTACGGGTGGCGAAGGGTGTCCGCGGTCCGTCCGTTACCCTGTCGCGGACCCACCCCAACCTGGTGAAGAAGCTGTTCGCGCTGGAGGTCCCGGAGATCGCCGACGGCAGCGTGGAGATCTCCGCGATCGCCCGTGAGGCCGGTCACCGCACCAAGATCGCCGTGCGCTCCACCCGCTCGGGCCTCAACCCCAAGGGCGCCTGCATCGGCCCGATGGGCGCCCGCGTCCGCAACGTCATGGCCGAGCTGCACGGCGAGAAGATCGACATCGTCGACTGGTCGGACGACCCGGCGGAGATGGTCGCGAACGCGCTGTCACCCGCCCGGGTGAGCAAGGTCGAGGTCGTCGACTGGGACTCCCGCTCCGCCCGGGTGACCGTGCCCGACTACCAGCTGTCGCTGGCGATCGGCAAGGAGGGCCAGAACGCCCGCCTCGCCGCGCGGCTCACCGGCTGGCGCATCGACATCCGTCCCGACACCGAGCCGTCCCCGGACGCAGAGCGGGACCGGGGCGGGGAATAAATCCGGTACCCGTCGGAGCTGTCCGGCGGGTAGACAGGATCAGGACAGCAGAACCCGACAACGTCCGTTCGATTTTTCGCCCGAAGGGGTGAGGTCGGTGCGGGGAGGTAGACTTAGGCGTGTCTGGCCGGACGCAAGCCCGCGCATGCCCCGAACGCACCTGTGTGGGGTGCCGGGAGCGAGCGGCCAAGAGCGATCTGCTGCGCATCGTGGCGATCGAGGACGAATGCGTCCCTGATCCAAGCGGTACGCTGCCCGGCCGGGGTGCATACCTGCACCCTGCCGTGGTCTGCCTCGACAAGGCGGTCCGCCGCAGAGCGTTCCCCCGGGCCCTGCGGGCTCCGGGAGCACTCGACACGGCGGAGCTGCACAAGGCCGTGGCCGACCAGGCCGAGGCGACACCGTAAGAAACGTACGAAGAGCACGGCACGGATACCCCGTGCGGTCAGGTACCTCGCGAGTTGGAAGTAGGTCGAGATTGCGATGAGCACTCGATGAGTACGCGATGAGTACGCCCATGAAGTAGCAACGGTCCGGCGTAACCCGGACCTAAAAGGAGCGAAGTGGCTAAGGTCCGGGTATACGAACTCGCCAAGGAGTTCGGAGTTGAGAGCAAGGTCGTCATGGCCAAGCTCCAGGAACTCGGTGAGTTCGTCCGTTCGGCGTCCTCGACGATCGAGGCGCCGGTTGTACGCAAGTTGACTGACGCACTGCAGGGGCCCGGCGGCAACGCCGGCAAGTCCGCTGCGAAGCCGGGCGCGCCCCGCAAGGCCGCGCCCGCCAAGCCCGGGGTTCCCACCCCCGGCGCCGTTGCACGTCCCGCTGCCCCCAAGCCCGGCGCCCCGGCCCCCAAGCCGGCCGCTGCCGAGGCTCCGGCCGCGCCCGCCCCGGTGACGCCGGCCGCCTCCGGCCCGCGTCCCGGCCCGAAGGCCCCGGCCGCCCCGAAGCCCGCTCCGGCGGCTCCCGTGGCGACCGAGTTCACCGCGCCCCCGTCGGCTCCGGCCGCCCCGGCGCGCGCCGAGCGCCCCGCCGGTCCGGGTGCGACCCCCGGCCCGCGTCCGGCGCAGCAGCGTCCCGCGGCCCCGGGTCAGTCCGGTGCCCGTCCCGGCGCCCCGCGTCCGGCCGGCGCCCCCGGTGCCCAGGGACAGCGTCCCGCCGGTGGCCCCGGTGGATCTCAGGCCCCGCGTCCCCAGGGCGCCCGTCCGGCCGGTCCCCGTCCGGGCAACAACCCCTTCACCTCCGGCGGCTCCACCGGTATGGCGCGCCCGCAGGCGCCCCGTCCGGCCGGTGCGCCCCGTCCCGGTGCCCCCGGCGCCGGCGGCGGCCAGGGTGCTCCGCGCCCGCAGGGTGGTCCCGGCGGCGCTCCGCGTCCGCAGGGTCCCGGCGGCGCCCGTCCGACCCCGGGCGGCATGCCCCGTCCGCAGGGCGGCGCCCCGCGTCCGGGTGGTGCTCCCGGTGGTAACCGTCCGAACCCGGGCATGATGCCGCAGCGTCCCGCTGCCGGTGGTCCCGGTCCCCGTCCCGGCGGCGGCCCCGGCGGCCGCGGTCCCGGTGCCGGTGGCCCGCGTCCCGGTGGCGCCGGTCGTCCCGGCGGCGGCTTCGCCGGCCGTCCGGCCGGTCCGGGCTCGCGTCCCGCGGGCGGCGGCGGCTTCGGCGGCCCGCGTCCCGGCGGCTTCGGCGGCGGTCCCGCCGGTGCCGGTGGCGGCGGCCGTCCCGGCTTCGGTGGCCGTCCCGGCGGTCCCGGTGCCCGTGGTGGCACGCAGGGTGCCTTCGGCCGTCCCGGCGGTCCGGCCCGTCGCGGCCGCAAGTCGAAGCGTCAGAGGCGCCAGGAGTACGAGGCCATGCAGGCCCCGTCCGTGGGCGGCGTGATGCTGCCCCGCGGCAACGGCGAGACCGTTCGCCTGTCGCGCGGTGCGTCCCTCACCGACTTCGCGGAGAAGATCAACGCCAACCCGGCGTCGCTGGTCGCGGTCATGATGAACCTCGGCGAGATGGTCACTGCCACGCAGTCCGTCTCCGACGAGACCCTCCAGCTCCTCGCCGGCGAGATGAACTACACCGTTCAGATCGTCAGCCCGGAGGAGGAGGACCGCGAGCTCCTGGAGACCTTCGACATCGAGTTCGGCGAGGACGAGGGCGGCGAGGAATTCCTCATGCCGCGTCCGCCGGTCGTGACCGTCATGGGTCACGTCGACCACGGTAAGACCCGACTGCTCGACGCCATCCGCAAGACGAACGTCGTTGCGGGCGAGGCCGGCGGCATCACCCAGCACATCGGTGCCTACCAGGTCTCCACCGAGGTGAACGACGAAGAGCGTCGCATCACCTTCATCGACACCCCGGGTCACGAGGCGTTCACCGCCATGCGTGCCCGTGGTGCCAAGTCGACCGACATCGCGATCCTCGTGGTCGCGGCCAACGACGGCGTCATGCCGCAGACGATCGAGGCGCTGAACCACGCCAAGGCCGCCGGCGTCCCGATCGTCGTCGCGGTCAACAAGATCGACGTCGAGGGTGCCGACCCGGTCAAGGTCCGCGGTCAGCTCACCGAGTTCGGTCTGGTCGCCGAGGAGTACGGCGGCGACACGATGTTCGTCGACATCTCCGCCAAGCAGGGTCTGCACATCGACTCCCTGCTGGAGGCCGTCGTCCTCACCGCCGACGCCTCGCTCGACCTGCGCGCCAACCCGGAGCAGGACGCTCAGGGTATTGCGATCGAGTCCCACCTCGACCGCGGCCGCGGTGCCGTCGCCACCGTCCTCGTCCAGCGCGGTACCCTCCGCGTCGGCGACACGATGGTCGTGGGCGACGCGTACGGCCGAGTCCGCGCGATGCTCGACGACAAGGGCAACAACGTCGAGGAAGCGGGTCCGTCGACCCCCGTCCTGGTCCTGGGTCTCACCAACGTCCCCGGCGCCGGCGACAACTTCCTCGTCGTCGACGAGGACCGTACGGCCCGTCAGATCGCCGAGAAGCGTGCTGCGCGCGAGCGCAACGCCAACTTCGCCAAGCGTGTCCGCCGGGTGTCCCTGGAAGACCTGGACTCGGTCCTCAAGGCCGGTCTGGTCCAGGAACTCAACCTCATCATCAAGGGCGACGCGTCCGGTGCGGTCGAGGCCCTGGAGTCCTCGCTGCTCCAGCTCGACGTCGGCGAAGAGGTGGACATCCGCGTCCTGCACCGCGGTGTGGGTGCGGTCACCGAGTCCGACATCGACCTGGCGATGGGCTCCGACGCCATCGTCATCGGCTACAACGTCCGTGCGGCCGGCCGTGCCGCGCAGATGGCGGAGCGCGAGGGCGTCGACGTCCGCTACTACTCGGTGATCTACCAGGCCATCGAGGAGATCGAGGCGGCCCTCAAGGGTCTGCTCAAGCCGGAGTACGAAGAGGTCGAGCTCGGTACGGCGGAGGTCCGCGAGATCTTCCGCTCGTCCAAGCTGGGCAACATCGCGGGTGTGCTCATCCGCTCCGGCGAGGTCAAGCGCAACACCAAGGCGCGGCTCCTGCGCGATGGCAAGGTCATCGCCGAGAACCTCACCATCTCCGGTCTGCGCCGCTTCAAGGACGACGTCACCGAGATCCGCGAGGGCTTCGAGGGTGGTATCAACCTCGGAAACTTCAACGACATCAAGGTCGACGACGTCATCGCGACGTACGAGATGCGCGAGAAGCCCCGCGCGTAAGCGCGAGGCACATCGCACGGTGTCGTAAGCCCGGGGCCGGTCGGCGGAATATCCGTCGATCGGCCCCGGCCGTTGCGTGTACGGTTCTGGTGATCCTGCCGCGCGACGGCCCGGCAGGCCACCTAACCCGCACCGGCGGGACATCCGGAACTGAATGTACGTGGGGACTCTGTCCTTCGACCTGCTCCTCGGCGACGTCCACTCGCTGAAGGAGAAACGCTCCGTGATCCGGCCCATCGTCGCCGAGCTCCAACGCAAGTTCTCCGTGAGCGCGGCCGAGGTGGGCCATCAGGATCTGCACCGCAGGGCCCGAATCGGGGTCGCTCTGGTGAGTGGGGACACGGGGTTCCTCTCGGACGTGCTGGACCGCTGCGAGCGGCTGGTCGCGGCGCGTCCGGAAGTGGAGCTGCTGTCGGTGAGACGGCAGCTGCACGGTGATGAAGACTGATAGCAAGACATAAGAAGGAGACGGACCAGTGGCCGACAATGCGCGGGCGAAGAAGCTGGCGGACCTCATCCGGGAGGTGGTGGCCGAGAAGCTGCAGCGTGGTGTCAAGGACCCCCGCCTCGGTACGCACGTGACCATCACGGACACCCGGGTCACCGGCGACCTGCGGGAGGCCACGGTCTTCTACACGGTGTACGGCGACGACGAGGATCGGGCCAGCGCGGCAGCGGGCCTGGAGAGCGCCAAGGGCGTACTGCGTTCCGCGGTCGGCCGGGCGGCGGGTACCAAGTTCACGCCGACCCTGACCTTCGTCGCGGACGCCCTCCCGGAGAACGCCAAGACCATCGAGGACCTCCTCGACAAGGCGCGCGCCTCCGACGCGCAGGTGCGCGAGGTGTCCTCCGGTGCCCAGTACGCCGGCGACGCCGACCCGTACAAGAAGCCGGGCGAGGACGACGAGGACGCAGCCGCGGAATGAGCAAGCACGCAGGCACGACGCCGGACGGCCTTGTCATCGTCGACAAGCCGTCCGGCTTCACTTCGCACGACGTGGTCGCCAAGATGCGCGGGATCGCCAAGACCCGCCGCGTCGGCCACGCCGGCACGCTCGACCCGATGGCGACGGGTGTGCTCGTCCTGGGCGTCGAGAAGGCCACCAAGCTCCTCGGCCACCTCGCGCTCACCGAGAAGGAATACCTCGGCACCATCCGCCTCGGCCAGAACACGCTGACGGACGACGCGGAGGGCGAGATCACCTCCAGCAGGGACGCCTCCGGGGTCACCCGCGAGGCCGTGGACGCGGGGATCGCCAAGCTGTCCGGCGAGATCATGCAGGTGCCGTCCAAGGTCAGCGCCATCAAGATCAAGGGCGTGCGCTCCTACAAGCGCGCGCGGGACGGCGAGGACTTCGACATCCCGGCCCGGCCGGTGACCATCTCGTCCTTCCAGGTGTACGACATGCGGGACGCGGAGGCCGAGGACGGCACCAAGGTCGTCGACCTGGTCGTCTCCGTCGTCTGCTCCAGCGGTACGTACATCCGCGCCCTGGCGCGCGACCTGGGCGCCGACCTCGGGGTCGGCGGGCACCTGACCGCGCTGCGGCGCACCCGGGTGGGCCCGTACAAGCTCGACCGGGCGCGGACCCTGGACCAGCTCCAGGAGGAGCTCACCGTCATGCCGATCGGCGAGGCGGCGGCCGCGGCCTTCCCCCGCTGGGACCTGGACGCGCGCCGGGCCTCGCTGCTCGCCAACGGCGTGCGCATCGAGATGCCGGACGCCTATCCGGCAGGCCGGCCCGTGGCCGTCTTCGGCCCCGAGGGCCGGCTGCTCGGGCTCGTGGAGAACAAGGGCGGCAAGGCCAAGTCGCTGGCCGTCTTCGCCTGATCCACAGTGACGCCCGATCCGCAGTGCCCCATCCGCAATGCCAGACCGCAATGACGTGGAGCGGTGAGCGCACATCACCCGCCGCTCACCGCTCCACGACCCCCCTCGGGTAGGTCTCTTTCCACCCGAGCCCCCGTATTCACCCGTCCGAGCAGGCGCGCGGAGTGACTGACGGAGCGCAAGGGGGCGCTTTCCGCCGTCGCATCCGCCGTGCGCCGTGGACCGCCGGGCCGCTGCGGCCACCGCTCGCGCGACGCCGTGTCGCCGAGATGACACAGAGCGCCGCGGACCCGGATACCGATGCGGGGCCCCGGGCACCGGCATGGCAGTCTTAGACCTGCAATCGGCAATCAGGACAGGGCATACAGGGCCTCAACGGTTCGGGCGAGGAGCGGTCACAGTGCAGCGCTGGCGTGGCTTGGAGGACATCCCCCAGGACTGGGGACGCAGCGTCGTCACCATCGGCTCCTACGACGGCGTGCACCGGGGTCATCAGCTGATCATCGGGCGTGCCGTCGCCACGGCGCGCGAGCTCGGCATCCCGTCCGTGGTCGTCACCTTCGACCCGCACCCCAGCGAGGTCGTGCGCCCCGGCAGCCACCCGCCGATCCTGGCCCCCTACGACCGTCGTGCCGAACTGATGGCCGAGCTGGGCGTCGACGCGCTGCTGGTCCTGCCCTTCACGGCGGAGTTCTCGCAGCTCTCCCCGGCCGACTTCATCGTCAAGGTGCTCGTCGACAAGCTGCACGCCCGCGCCGTCATCGAGGGCCCGAACTTCCGCTTCGGCCACCGGGCCGCCGGGAACGTCGACTTCCTCCGTGAACTGGGCTCCACGTACGACTACCAGGTCGAGGTCGTCGACCTGGTGGCGCGCGGCGAGGCGGGCGGCGGCGTGCCGTTCTCCTCGACGCTGGCCCGCAAGCTGGTCGCGGAGGGGGACGTGCAGGGCGCGGCCGAGGTGCTGGGCCGGCCACACCGGGTCGAGGGCGTCGTGGTCCGGGGTGCGCAGCGCGGCCGAGAACTCGGCTACCCGACGGCCAATGTCGAGACGCCGCCGCACACCGCCATCCCGGCGGACGGCGTGTACGCGGGCTGGCTCACGGCCAACGGCGAGCGGATGCCCGCGGCGATCTCGGTGGGGACGAACCTCCAGTTCGACGCCACCGAGCGGACCGTGGAGGCGTACGCGATCGACCGGGTCGGCCTCGACCTGTACGGCCTGCACGTGACCATCGACTTCCTCGCGTACGTGCGCGGGATGGCGAAGTTCGACTCGCTGGACGGCCTGCTGGAGGCCATCGCGGACGACGTGAAGCGGGCGCGCACGCTGACCGAGGCGTACGACGCCGAGCACTGAGCCGCGGCGGCGGACGCTGCTGCCGCGCCGGAACGCACGAGGGCCCGTACCTCCCCGCCGGGGGAGGTACGGGCCCTTCGCGCTGCCGTGGTCGGTCGGCCGGCTGGCCGGCTGGCCCGCTGCCGTCAGCCGAGGCGCGGGTCGCGCGGGGGCTGCTGCGGTGCCTGCGGTCCCTGCGGTCCCTGCGGGGCCTGGGGCTGTGGCTGTGGCTGTGGCTGGTGGGGCTGCTGCGGCTGCCAGGGCTGGCCGGGCTGGGGGTAGGGCTGGACGTACGGCTGCGGCGGCTGCTGGTACGGGGACGGGGCCTGCGGCTGGCCGTAGGGCTGCGCAGCGGGGTGCGGCTGCTGGGGCTGCTGCGGCTGCTGCGGCTGGTGGGGCTGCTGGGGGGCGCCCCAGTGGCCCTGGGGGGCCTGCTGGGCAGCCCGTACGAAGTCCTCCGCCACCAGGGCGGAGAGGTTGAAGTACGCCTCCCGGGTCTTGGGCCGCATGAGGTCGAGGTCGACCTCGGCACCGGCCGCGAGGTGCTCGTCGAACGGCACGACGACGACGCCCCGGCACCGCGTCTCGAAGTGCTGCACGATGTCTTCGATCTTGATCATCTTGCTGGTCTCACGGACCCCCGAGATGACGGTGAGGGAGCGCGAGACGAGGTCCCCGTACCCGTGCGCGGAGAGCCAGTCGAGCGTGGTGCTCGCGCTGCTGGCGCCGTCGACGGACGGGGTCGAGATGATGATCAGCTGATCGGCCAGGTCCAGGACCCCGCGCATGGCGGAGTAGAGGAGGCCCGTGCCCGAGTCGGTCAGGATGATCGGGTACTGGCGGCCGAGCGTCTCGATGACGCGGCGGTAGTCCTCGTCGTTGAAGGTCGTGGAAACGGCCGGGTCCACGTCGTTGGCGATGATCTCCAGGCCGGAAGGAGCCTGGGACGTGAACCGCCGGATGTCCATGTAGGAGTTCAGGTACGGGATCGCCTGGACCAGGTCCCGGATCGTGGCCCCGGTCTCGCGCCGGACGCGGCGGCCGAGGGTGCCGGCGTCCGGGTTGGCATCGATGGCCAGGATCTTGTCCTGGCGCTCGGTGGCCAGGGTGGCGCCGAGGGCGGTGGTGGTCGTGGTCTTGCCGACGCCGCCCTTGAGGCTGATGACGGCGATGCGGTAGCAGGACATCACCGGGGTGCGGATGAGCTCCAGCTTGCGCAGCCGCTCCGCTTCGGCGGCCTTGCCGCCGAAGCGGAAGCCGGAGCGCTGCGGCTTGGGCTTCTGCTTGCCGCGCAGCAGGCGGTCGGAGGACAGCTCGACGGCGGCGGTGTACCCGAGGGGCGCTCCGCCGGAGGCCGGGCCGGGCTGGTAGCGCGGGTCGTGCGGCTGCGGGCCCGGTGCCGGCTGGGGCGCGGGCGCCCACGGGGCGCCGGTGCGGGGGTCGACGTGGGGCGGGGCGGGTGCCGGAGCCGGCGCCGGAGCGGGGAACGCGTAGTCGTTCTGGGGCTGCTGCCGGGCCGGGCCGGGTGCCGGTGCCGGGGAGGTCGACGGGGGGAAGCCGTACCCGTTCTGCGGCTGCGGCTGCGGCTGCGACAGCTGGGCCGGGCCGGGTGCAGGGGAGGCCGGTGGCGGGAAGCCGTACCCGTTCTGCGGGGCGAACGACGGCGGCAGCGCGGGGAGTTCGCCGCCGGATCCCTCGAAGGAGGTCGCCACGGGCGGGTGAGGAGCATCCGCAGGACTGACGGGAGAAGGCGCCTCCGGAGCCGGAGCCTGAGCCGGTGCCGCGTAGGGCCCGGGCGCGGCGTCCGCCACCGGTTCGGCATCCGGTGCCGGTGTCGGCGCCGCGTACGGCGAGGGCACGGCGTCCGCGCCCGGGGGAGCGAAGGGCGCCGGGACGGCGTCCGCGACCGCTTCCGGGGTCGGGGGTGCCGGGGGCGTGAAGGGCGCGGGGGCCGCGTCCGTGACCGGGGCCGGGAAGGGTGCCGGGACGGGGTCCGTGACCGCTTCCGGGGTCGGGGGTGCCGGGGGCGTGAAGGGCGCGGGTGCGGCGTCCTCCACCGGCGCAGGCGCGGACCGCTGCTCCGCCGGGGGCTCCACGGCGGCGAACGGGATGGCCGTCCCGTCGGGCGGAGTGTCGTGCCGCTGGACCGGGACGGGCGCCTCGGCGGCGGGCTTCGCCAGGGCCACGGGCGCGGGCGCGGGCACGGGCGCCGGCGAAGGTGCGGGCGCGGCGTCGTCCACCGGGGCGCTCACGGGCGCGGGCGGCCCCGGCGGTTGCTCGGCCGGAGCCGCGGGCGGCGCAGGGGTACCCGCGTCGTCCGCCGGGGTGCGCGGGGCCGGAGGAGCGATCCGCATGGTCGGCGGCGAGCCCACATCCGAAGGGCTGTGGGGTTCGAAGCCGCTGCCCGCGGGCAGGTCGGGTACCGGCGTGGCCGGGGCCGCGCCCTGGGTGTACCAGGCCGGCGGGGTGTAGTCGATGGTGAACTCGCCCGTCATCTCGGGCTCCGCGTCGGACTGATCGTCCGTCGGGACGTCCCACGTCCCGCCGCGCCTCTCGTTCCGATCGCCGTTCACTGGTCCTCCTGGTCTGTCGAACACCGGTCCGGCGCCCACCTCGACGCCGCGCCCGCACTCAGCCTAATCGGGCCCTGAGGCCAGTGTCCGCCCCCGGTGGTCGCCGCACGGTGCCAGGGGCGGTCGGAGCCGGCTCCACGGGGCCGGCCGCGGCGGCCTCTCCCACGGGGCGGCCGCCCTCTGAGCGACCGTCACTGCCTTCCCGTTCCCGCGGTCAGTCGATGCGGCGGGAGGGCCCCAGGAGGTTGGTCTCCGCGTCGGTGCCCTGGGTCATGACGAACTGGCGGTCGCGCCCCGTGCACCAGAGCGTCACGCCGTCGCCCAGCGTCGGCAGGGAATCCACCGCCGCCTGCGGCAGGTTCATCAGCCGGCCGATCTGCTCCGCCTCGTCGGGGGACACCCGCTGCACGCCCACCAGTGAGGAGTTCTGCAGCAGCCGCGGCGCCGTCGGGCTCAGGTACGGCAGCAGCGTCAGCACCGACTGCCAGGGGCCCGCCACCACACGCCCGCGCGGCGGCCGCATCCCGCAGTCGCGGATCACCAGCACCGGGCTGCCCGCCGACGCGCCCTGCGGGGGCACCCGGCCCACCTCGTGCAGGGTCACACACTGCTGCCCGCCGCCCGCGGCCTGGGCCAGCCCGGACCAGACCGCCCCGCGGCCGGTTTCCACCGCGACCCGTGCACCCGTGGCCGCCGCGCGCAGCGCCAGGACCTGCGCGGTCCACAGGCCGCCGATCAGCGTCACCTCGTACGGCGTCGGCCGGTTGACGCCCAGCACCGCCGGCCGTCCCTCGGCGTCCACGCCGATGACGACCCCGTCGTCCCCGACGGGCAGGGCCAGCGCGTCCAGATCCGCCGCCGGCACGACGTGCCGCTCCCGGCGCGGGCCGATCAGCCCGAAGCCGCCCCTCATCGCGCCCCTCCCAGCGGCAGCGAAGCCAGCAGCCCCGGTACCTGTTCACGGTCGAGCCGGACCAGGCCGGTCCGTACGCCCCGGGCCGTCCGCTCCAGCTCCCGGCGGGCCGCCACCAGTTCCTCGTCGCTGCGGCCCGTCACCCGTACGTGACCGGTCAGGGTGACGCCCTGGCGCTCCGCCGGAGCCATCGTCAGGCTGAAGTTCGTCGCCAGGGCCGGAAGCGAGGTCAGCAGCGCCACGAACTGCGGCAGCGACGCCGCCCCGGCACCGCCCAGCTGCGGCCAGCGGCCTATCCAGTACGTGGTGTGCCGCCGGTCGTCGCAGCGCCAGATCCGCGCCGTCTCCTCCGTCCGGCGGCCGGTGCTCGACGAGCGGCCCGCCTGGGTGATCGCCATCGGGTTCGCGCACGAGGAGGTGGCCAGCGCGGCCGTAAGCTCCTGCTCCGTCAGCACCGTCGCCCGGAAGCCGGCCCCCGTCAGCCGGCTCGCCAACTGGTCGGCCGCCCGCACCACGCAGCGCTGCGCGCCCGCGAGCCCGCCGCCGCGCGCGGTGACCGCCTCGGGGCACAGCTCCGGGTCGAGCTTGAGCGCGATCCACGTCAGCCGCACCGCCGGAGTGCCCGTCTGGGCCTGCAGCGGCGCGTAGTTGCGCGTCGCCATCGACTGGGCCGGCAGGTGCGGTGCGGGCGCCGGCTGGGTGTGCTGCACCAGCTGCGCCGATTCCAGCCGGATGCCGTCCACTTCGAGGATGTCCCGGACGAGTGCAAGGGGCAGCGGCCGGGCACCGCGGTCGGGCCGCAGGGCCGTTGCGTCCATGTCGACCTGGACCACGGCCGTCAGGAAGGTCCCGTCGCCCACCATCCCGACCGGCCGCCGGTCGCGGTCGCTGAAGGTGAGGGTGCGCAGCGCGGGATCGGCCTCGACGAGCGGGGCCAGCCCGGGCTCGGTCCCGGCCGGGACCGCGAAAGCCGCGGCACGGCGCCTGCGCGCCCGCAGCGCGAGCGCGCCGCCGATCCACTCGGGCAGGGAGCGCTGGTGGCGGCGTACGACCGCGAGCACCACGAGGGCGAGGGCCAGGGCGCCGGCGGGAACCAGCAGCAGCGGCTCCACGACCCAGGCCACCAAGAGGGCGGCCGCGGCGACCTGCAGCAGCACGAGCTGTTGCAATCGGAACGGACCGAAGCGGCCAGGGCTCGACTTCGGATGCGGTGTCACCCCGCCGCGCACGGGTGCGGCCGCGCCGGTGCGCGGCTGCGTCGCGGTGGCCATCACTCGCCCACCTCCCCTTCCCGGGGCCAGACCCCGTGAGTACCGGAGCTGCGCGCCGCCCGCCGCGCGCTCCCGGAATCTCCCCAATCCATTCCCACAGCCCCGATGCCCCGAAGACCCTGAATAGTGCGGTCCGGAAGGAGTTGAGCGGCCGCCCCACCCTACCCGGCCCGTGCGCACCCTCCGTCAAGAGGCATAGTAGGTGCCCGGTCCGACAATCGAGGCCCGGGGACCGTAACCACCGACCGGGCCGTGCGGGGAGAAGCAGGCGGTCATGGCATCACGGCGTGATGAACTCAACGCGTACACCTTTGCGAAGCGGCGCACGGTGGCCGCGTTCCTCCAGCCCTCCGCGACGGGCTCCGAGGAAGGTGCGCCGCGCCCGCTGCGTGCGGTCCTGCCCGGAATGGTGGTGGGGGCACTGGTCCTCGCCGGATTCGGCGCCTGGGGCATGTTCAAGCCGCAGGCCCCCAAGGGCTGGGACGAGCCGGGGACGAAGGTCATCGTCGGCAAGCAGTCGACCACCCGGTACGTGGTGCTGACGACCAAGGTGAACGGCAAGGACCAGACCCGGCTGCACCCGGTGCTGAACCTGGCGTCCGCCCGACTCCTGCTGGATCCGCAGAAGTTCAAGGTCATCCAGGTCGAGGACAAGGTCCTGGACGCGGGCAAGCCGCCGCGCGGCCCCATCATCGGCATCCCGTACGCCCCGGACCGGCTGCCCGCGAAGGGGGACGCTGGCAAGGCCAAGCGCTGGGCCGTCTGCCAGGCGCCGGGCGGCAATTCCAAGACCGTGCAGACCGCCACCTTCGTGCTCGCCGACCGCGAGGCGGGGCTGATGGACGACGCCCGCAAGGTCACCGACAGCCAGATGCTGTACGTCCAGAGCACGGGCGCGGGCAAGGAGCGCTACCTGGTCGACGCGACGGGCCACAAGTACAAGTTCCCCGAAGGCACCGCGGACGCGGGCAAGATGACCAACGCGCTGGTCGGCAGCACCGGAGCCACCCCGCAGCAGGTCACGGAGCAGTGGCTGGCCACGCTCGACCCCGGCGACGACCTCGCCTTCCCGCAGCTGCCCGCCGCGGCCGGCACGAAGGCCGACGTCCAGGGCCTGACCAGCGCCGACAACAAGGTCGGCATGGTGCTGAAGGCGCAGACCGGGTCCGGTGCGCAGCACTACGTCGTGCTGCCCGGCAAGGTCGCCCCGGTCTCCGACTTCGTCGCCTGGCTGTTGATCTCCGCGCCCGCGACCGACGGCCTCAACATGCACGGCAAGCCGCGTGAGGTCGACCTCCAGTCGCTCAACCCGGACACCGCCCCCTTCAAGGGCGAGGCCAAGTGGCCGCAGAAGAAGTCGGAGCGGATCAACCAGACCGCACCCGCCGACGCAGCCACCACCGGATCCGCCGCGGGCGCCGGCGCCCGCGACACGATCTGCAACGTCCTGCGCTCCGTGGACGGCCAGGGCAACCAGACGCTCAGCACCTGGGCCGGCACCGGCTTCCCCATCGACATCACGGCCAGCGGTACGAGCGCCTACGTCACCCCGGGCTCCGGACTGCTCTACACCCAGGTCCAGGGCAAGCAGACCACCGCCGGGGGCGCCCTGTTCCTGGTCACCGACACCGGCCTGCGGTACGCCGTACAGGCCAACGGCGACAGCGACGCCGAGAAGTCGAAGATCGGCGCCCCCGACCAGCAGCAGGGCGCCGCGGGCGCCACCGGCACCGCGGACGGCCGCCCCGAGCCCAGCCAGGCGCAGGTCCGGCTCGGCTACGGAGGCGTCGTACCGGCCCTGGTGCCCATCGCCTGGTCGGAGTTCCTCTCCAAGGGGCCCCGCCTGGACACCAACTCGGCCCGCCAGCCGCAGGGTTCGTGAGGACACCGCCGATGCCCACTCCCACGTACCGGCGCGGCGCGCTCCTCGCCGCGGGCCTCACCCTTGCCGCGGTCTGCGCCGTGAACCCCGCGAACGCCGCTGCCACCGCGGCCGCGCCCCCGCAGCAGACACCGCCGCCCGCCCTGCTGCTCAGCGGCGGAGGCGAGTGCACCTTCCCCATGAAGAAGCAGATCGCCGACCGCCCCTGGGCCCTGCAGCGGCTCCTGCTCGATGCGCTCTGGGCGCAGACCAAGGGCAAGGACAAGGACGGCAAGAGCGTGCGCGTCGCCGTCATCGACACCGGCGTCGACCGGGCGAACCCGCAGCTCAGCGCCGCCGTCGACACGGGCGCCGGCAAGGACTTCCTCGACCCCAAGGGCGGCGACGGCACGATCGACACGGTCGGGCACGGCACGAAGGTCGCCGGGCTGATCGCGGCCCGCCCCCAGGAGGGCACGGGCTTCGTCGGGCTGGCACCGGAGGCCACGATCATCCCCATCCGGCAGAACGACGGACAGGGCAAGGGCAACGCCCTCAGCCTGGCCCAGGCCATCGACCACGCGGTCGCCAAGGGCGCCCAGGTGATCAACATCTCCCAGGACACCGACGCCGCGCTGAGCGCGGACTCCGAGCTCGGCAAGGCGGTCCAGAGGGCCATCGACCAGAAGATCGTGGTCGTGGCCTCCGCGGGCAACGACGGCATGACCGGCGAGAAGCACCGCACCTACCCGGCGGCCTTCCCCGGCGTCCTCGCGGTCGCCTCCTCGGACCGCAACAACGAGCGGGCCGCCTTCTCCCAGCCGGGCGACTTCATCGGGGTCGCGGCACCCGGCGTCGACATGGTCTCCACCGTCCCGGGCTTCGGCCAGTGCATCGACAACGGCACCAGCTTCTCGGCCCCGTACGTCGCCGGCGTCGCGGCCCTGCTGCGCGCCAAGCACCCCGAGTGGACGCCGCAGCAGGTCGTCTGGCAGATCGAGGGCACCGCCGAACGCTCCGTCAACGGCCGTGACGACTACGTCGGTTGGGGCGTCGTCGACCCGGTGCGCGCGCTCACCCAGGACCACGACACCCCGAAGGCGCCCGTCCCGGACCCCGGACCGCCCCCGGCGGCCGCCCCGGAGGCGGCGCCGATGCAGCTGTCGGAGACGGCGCAGGAGCGCGAGGAGCGGTTCGGGACGTACGCTCTGGGCATCGGGGGCGTGTTGATCGCGGTCATCACCGGTACGGCGACCGTCATCCGTGACGCACGGCGACGCCGTCGCCGTTTGCAGTGAACAGTCACAGTTCATCAACGGAAGCAGCCCACCGGTGTTGGGGCAGTGCGATGAACTGGCTAGAGTGACACCAGGCTTCACGACTGTGATCGGGGGATCGCGTGAAGCGGAGGGGGAGTTCCGGAAGCATGTGGCTCAAAACCGTGCCGGGAACGTCCGCTCTGCTGCGCAATCCGCCGGTTCTGCCGGCGAATTGAGAAGTGAGGAGCTTCGGATGAGCAACAATTTCGGTCTCGCAGACGATCCGATCGTCCAGGCGAAGAACAAGATCGAGACGACGGCCAACGCCGTCACCACCCAGTCCCGCGAGCTGGCCGACATCCTCGCCACGGTGAGCGCCGGCTGGACCGGTGTGGGTGCCTCGGGCTTCATCGACGCCCAGACGGTCGTGAACGAGGACCACGACGAGATCCGACGGCTGCTCGGAGTGCTGCACAACGCGGTCGCGCAGACCAAGAACCTGAGCAACGCCCAGGACGACGACGTGCGCGCGGCCTTCAAGGCCGTCCAGTCCTCCGGCGGCGGTTCGGGTTCGGGTCTCAACAGCATCTGACCTGACGTCGTCACGTCACGTCGTTCCCCACTCAGCCCCGCGCGAAGGAGAAGATCATGGCTGGTACCGACGGGCACACCCGGGTTCGGTATGAGAGCGTCCAGGAGATGGCCAACCGCATCCGGATCGTCTCGAAGAAGATCGTCACGGACCTCCAGGAGATGGACCAGGCCCTGAAGGTCGTGACCGACACCTGGGACGGTGAGGCGCACGCCGCCTACGTCACCCTCCAGGGGAAGTACAAGGCCAAGGCCGACCACATGCACCACCAGCTGGAAAAGGTCGCCACGCTCATCGAGCACGGCAAGGGCCAGTACCGGGCCACCGACGTGAAGGCCTCGCGCCTGTTCACCGAGGCCTACTGAGCCACCCGGGCCTCCCGGCCCACCGGGGCCTGCCGGGCCCTGCCGTACGTGACCACGGGGCGCGCCCGCATCGGGCGCGCCCCGTCGTCGTATCCGGAAGCGTCCGGCAGCGGCCTAGATGAATGAGTCCGATGTCTGTGCTGGTCGCGACCATGGCGAAGGGCGCCCGTTGGTCAGTGTGTGAAGACAAACCTGGACGCCCTTCTGGC
>NZ_JBEZBN010000046.1:0-49478 GCF_040647115.1 Streptomyces sp. NPDC044571 | reverse complement strand
GCAGTCTGTTGTCTTTCCGGGGCGGGCCGGGCAGTCAAGGGTGGCCGAAGGCCATCGCGAAGCGACGCGACGAAGGAGCGCCCTTGACGGCCCGGCACGACACGGAAGGACAGTGGACTGACGGGACGCCCCCGGACCTCCCCTGATGCCGGGTGCGGGCATCCCGGCCCCCGAAGCCCCCCCCCCGCCCCACGCCCCACGCCCCTCAGTCGTACAGCGCCTCGATCTCCGCCGCGTAGCGTTCCGCCACCGCCCCGCGGCGGAGTTTCAGGGTGGGGGTCAGGGTGCCCGATTCCACCGTGAAGTCCTCCGGCAGGATGTGGAAGGCGCGGATGCGGGCCGGGCGGGAGACCGTGGCGTTGGCCGCCGTGACCGCCTCCGCGATCAGGGCGCGGAGCGCCGGGTGGGCCGCCGCCTCTCGTGGGGTCAGCGCCAGGCCCTCGCGCTTCGCCCACGCCGTGGTCTCCTCCGCGTCCAGGGTGATCAGGGCGACCGGGTGGGGGCGGTGGTCGCCGATCAGGACCGCCCGGGAGACGTACCGGGAGCGCTGGAGGGCGAACTCGACCTCCGTCGGCGTGATGTTCTTGCCCGCCGAGGTGATGATCAGCTCCTTCTTCCGGCCGGTGATCCGCAGGTAGCCGTCCTCGTCCAGTTCACCCAGGTCGCCCGTGCGCAGCCAGCCCTCCGCGTCCAGTGCCTCCGCCGTCGCGGTGGGGTTCGCGTGGTAGCCCGGGAAGATCATGGGCCCCCGGGCCAGGACCTCCCCGTCCTGCGCGATGCGCACCTCGCAGCCCGTGATCGGGCGGCCGACCGTGCCGTGGCGGACGGCGCGCGGGTGGTTGAGGCTGATCACCCCGCCCGACTCGGTCATGCCGTAGCCCTCGTAGACGGCGATCCCGCAGGCCCGCAGGAAGTCCAGGGTCGCGGGGGCGATCGGGGCTCCGCCGGTCAGCGCCCAGGTCAGCCGGCCTCCGAACGCGCCGCGGACCAGGGAGTACAGCGATGTCTCCGCCTCCCGGTACGCCTCCCGGGCCGACTCCGGCAGCCGGTTCTCCGCCGCCAGCAGCCCGAGCCGCACCGCCTCCCGGAAGCGCTCGGCGCCGCCCTCCTGCGCCTCCGCCAGGGAGAGCACCACCGCGTGCACCTTCTCGAACAGCCGTGGCACCGAGGGCAGATGGGTGGGCCGGGCCTCGGCGAGCTCCGACAGCACCTCCTCGATCCGGCCGCCGAAATAGCACAGCTCACCGCCCTCCAGCAGGGTCGTGAACTGGATCAGCTGCGCCAGCAGGTGCGCGAGGGGGAGGTAGAGGTACGTGGAGTCGCCCGGGGCGCCCTGGACCAGCGGGAGCGTCGCGTCCTGGACGGCGCCCAGGTTGGCGTGGGTGAGGCGGCACCCCTTCGGCGGGCCCGTCGTGCCCGAGGTGTAGACGATCGCGGCGTCCGCGCCGGGCTCCACGGCGTCCGCCCGGGCGAGGAGTTCGGGCTCCGGGGCCGGGTCGAGTCGCGGCAGCGCGTCCATCCGTACGACCGCGCGCAGCGCCGGCAGCTTCGCCCGCAGCGCCTCCACCCGCGCGGCCTGGGCCGCGTCGTCGCAGACCACGGCCACCGCCTCGGAGTCCGCCAGGACCCAGGCGAGCTCCTCCTCCCCCGCCGTCGGGTAGACCGGTACGAGGACCGCCCCCGCCGCCAGGATCGCGAAGTGGGTGTACGTCCAGGCCGGCCGGGTCTCGGCCAGGACCGCCACCCGCTCGCCGGCCGCGACTCCCAGGCCGAGCAGGGCGCGCCCGGTCTGCCGTACCGCCGCCCCCAGTTCCGCGTACGTACGGGTCTCCCACCCGCCGTGCCGCCCTCGGAACCGCAGTGCGGTCTCCTGGCCGTACCGCTCCTCGGTCCACTGGGTGAAGACCGCCAACGTGCTCGGCCGACCGTTCATCGCGCACCCCTCCTGGATCGGTGACCTTTGACGCTAGCCACCGCCGGACGGCCCCCGGCATGACCGGAAGCGTCACCCCCGCTGACCCCGGCGCTCATTGGGGCTACCGTCGAAGGCATGGGGAGGCGGACGGTCACCGTGCACCATGTGCGCGCCGTGCTGGCCGGGGCGGCGCGCAGCGGCATCGACACCGTGCCGCTGCTCCAGGAGGCGCAGATCCCGCCGCTGCTGCTCGGTGACGACCGGGCCCGGGTCACGTCGGCGCAGTTCGCCCGGCTGTTCCGGGCGCTGTACCGGAGCACGCAGGACGAATTCCTCGGCCTGTCCTCCGTGCCGAGCCGGCCCGGCACCTTCGCGATGATGTGCCACGCCTCGCTCGGCTGCCGGGATCTCGGTGCGGCCGTGGAGCGGGCGGCGGCGTTCTACGGTCTGTTTCCGGGCGGGCCGGAGCTGGAGCTCGAAGTCGACGGCGCCGAGGCCCGCTTCACCGTGCGCAACGACTTCGCGCGGGACGAGGAGCGGTTCTTGACCGAGTGCGTGCTCGCCATCTTCCACCGGTTGAGCAGTTGGCTGGTCGGGCGCCGGATTCCGCTCGTGTCCGCCGGCTTCTCCTATCCGCCGCCGCCGCACCGCGACGAGTACGCGGTCCTCTTCGACTGCCCGGTCCGTTTCGGGGAGGGCCGGACGGGCGCGGTCTTCGAGGCGCACTGGCTGGCCGCGCCGCTCGTACGGGACGAGGCGGCGCTGGATGCGATGCTGCGCCGGGCCCCCTTCGACCTGCTGTCGCGGCCGGAGTACGGGACGACGGTCTCGGAGCAGGTGCGGCGGGCGCTGGCCCGGCAGTTGCGCGGCTCGCCGCGGCTGCCGGCGCTCGGGGAGGTGGCGGCGCGGCTGGCGGTGTCCCCGGCGACGCTGCGGCGGCGGCTGCAGCAGGAGGGGACCTCGTTCCAGCAGTTGAAGGACCACGTGCGGCGGGATGCGGCCATCGCGGGGCTGGCGGAGGGCGGTGAGCCGATCGCGGAGCTGGCGGCGCGGCTCGGCTTCTCGGAGGACACCGCCTTCCACCGGGCGTTCCGCCGGTGGACGGGGACGACGCCGGGGGCGTACCGGATCGCTTCGGGCGGCTGAGGTCCCGTCTCGGGGGACTGAGGTCCCGTCTCGGGCGGCCGTCGGCGGCGCGCGCGTGCCGGGTGGGGTGCGAGATCCCGTCAGGAAAGCTGAGCTGCGCGGTCAGCGACGTTCCGACCGGTCGGTCACTACCTTCTCCTCACCCACCCCGCACGGATCGAACCGTTGGGAGAGCCGCCATGCGTTTTCGAATCCCCCCGCGTCCGCGCCGCAGCAGCCTCGCCGCCGTGGCCGCCCTGGCCCTGACGGCCTCGGTGCCGGTCACCGCCGCCGCGGCGGAGCCGGCCGCGGAGGCCGGCCGCCCCGGTGACCTCGTCGCCGTCGCGCCCTCCGCCTTCCACCCGCTGCCAGGCCAGCCCACCGCCACCAAGGCCTGGAAGATCCACTACCGCTCCACCACCGCGGACGGTGCCCCGAACGTGGTCTCCGGCACCGTGATCGTCCCCCAGGACGGCCGCACCGGCCCGCGTCCCCTCGTCACGTACGCCGTCGGCACGGTCGGCATGGGCGACTCCTGCGCGCCGAGCAACAACCTCCCCCACGGCACCGCCATGGAGGCCAACCTGATCCAGCAGCTCACCCTGCGCGGCTGGGCCGTGGTCGTCACCGACTACGAGGGCCTGGGCACTCCGGGCGTCCACACCTACACCGTCGGCCCCTCCGCCGGCCACGCCATGCTCGACGCGGCGCGCGCGGCGACCCGGCTGCCCGAGGCGGGCCTCCCCGCCGACACCCCGGTGGGCATCATGGGCTACTCCCAGGGCGGCCAGGCCGGCAGCTGGGCCGCCGAGCTGCAGGGCTCGTACGCCCCGGAGCTGAAGGTGAAGGGCACGGCGACGGGCGGGGTCCCGGCCGACCTGATGGAGGTGGCCGACTTCAACAACGGCTCCTACGGGTCGGGGCTCATCTTCATGGCGGCCGCCGGGCAGGACGCGGCCTTCCCCGAGCTGAAGCTGGACTCGTACCTCAACCCGGCGGGCAAGGCGCTGGTCGGCGGGATGAGGGAAGGCTGCGTGGCCATCGACGCCATCGCCGGATCGTTCAAGCGGATCTCCGACCTCACCACCCGCAATCCGCTCGACCAGCCGGACTGGCAGGCCCGCCTGAACCAGAGCAGGCTCGGGCGGACGGCCCCGGCCGCGCCGGTGCTCCAGTACCACGCGCTCGGCGACGAGCTCATCCCGTACGCCGTCGGCCGGCAGCTGCGCTCCGAGTGGTGTGCGAAAGGCGCGAACGTGGAGTGGGACACGATCTGGGTCGGCGAGCACGTCAGCGGCGTGATCACGCACTCCCTCGCGGTCGGGAACTGGCTGGCCGACCGCTTCGCGGGACGCGCCACGCACGCCAACTGCCCGTAAGAAAGCGGAGGTTACGAGCCGGCGGGGCAGGAGCTGCGACCGGCCGGGAGGCGGCCGTCGACCAGGAAGCGGGTCACGTGCTCCCGTACGCAGCGCGAGGCGGAGTAGCCGGTGCGGCCGGCGCCGTGGTGGTCCAGGACCACCGCCGGGCCGCCGAGGCGCCGCGCCGTCTCCTGCGTCCAGCGGTACGGGGTCGCCGGGTCCGCGCGCGTGCCGACGAGCAGCATGCGCGGTAGCCCGGCCGGCTGGTCGATCCTGCGGAGGAAGTCGGTGCCTGCGGGGCGGCCGTAGCAGGAGAGCACGGCCGCCAGCTGCTGCGGCCCGAAGACCTGCGAGGCCCGGCGGAAGTCCTCCTCCAGCCCGTCGATCTCCTGCGCGAGGGCCGCGGCACCGGCCTCGTCCCGGCTGTGGTCGGGGTCGTCGGCGCAGTTGACGGCGGTCAGTGCGGCCGCGCCGTTGTCGGCGGGCACGGGAGGTACGGGAGGTGCAGGCGGTGCGGGGGCCGCGGCGCCGCTCCGCCCGCGCGGCGGCTGCGTCGGGCCGCCGAGCCGGAGCAGGCCGCCCGGTTCGCGCTCCCGTTCCACGAGGGCGAGGCCCGCGGCGAGAGCCGGCCACGTCTGCTTCGCGTCCAGCGCGGTGGCGAGGGAGGAGACGGCGTCCTGGCCGGTGAAGTACGAGCCGTCCTCGCCGACGAGCGGTTCGGCGTCGAGCCGGCTGACGAGCGCACCGACCTTCTCCTGGGCGGTGCGGGGGTCGGCGCCGTAGACGCAGTCCTTCCGCCGGGCGCACCAGGCGAGGAAGTCGTCCAGGGCCTGCTGCCGGCCCCGCGCGGTGACGAGCGCCCGCTCGACCAGCGGTTCGGTGAGGGTGTCGACGCCGTCGAGGACCATCCGGCCGGTGGTGCGCGGGAACTGGGCGGCGTACACCACGCCGAGGCGGGTCCCGTACGAGAAGCCGAGGTAGTTGAGCTTGGCCTCGCCGAGGGCCTGGCGGATGCGGTCCAGGTCGCGGGAGACGTTCACCGTGCCGATGTACGGCAGGACGGGGCCGGAGGCGAGCTCGCAGCGCCGGACGACGGCGCGCAGGGCGGCCAGCCGCGCGGCGGCGTCCTTGTCGGAGGCGGGGTCGGTCTGCTGGGAGCCGCCGCAGCTGACGGGCTCGCTGCGGCCGACCCCGCGGGGGTCGAAGGCGACGAGGTCGTAGCGCTCGCCGAGGGCGGCGAAGGCGGCGGGGTCGGCGGCGAGCCCGGCGATGCCGGGGGCGCCGGGGCCGCCGAAGTTCAGCAGCAGCGAGCCGAGCCGCCGGTCGGGGCGCCCGGTGGCGGGCAGCTTGGCGACGGCCACCCGCACGACACCCTTCCCCGGACGGGTGTGGTCCAGCGGCACGTCGAGGGTCCCGCACCGCATCCCGGCGGGCACGGCCGTCTGGGGGCACTCGCCCCATCGGATACCGGGCCGGGGGTCGTGCGCCACGCCCAGGGAGGCGGCCAGCAGCGCGACACCACCGCCGACGACGACACCGATCCGGGCCCGCGAACGCCCACGGGCCGGGGCCGGGACACGGGCACGCCCACGGGCACGGGCACGGGCACGGGCACGAAGAAAACCGGACTGGGACTGGGGCACGCCACCCTCCTAGGGCAACCCCCCGGACCCATCGGCCCCCACCCTAGGCGCCCCCGGGCCCCCCTGCACGGCGAAGCAACCCAGGGCGACACCCGCCCCCCTCCGCCGGCGGGCCTACCCGTTCCCGGACGGCGGCGTCCGGTACATCGCCTCGATCTCGTGCGCGTAGTCCCGCGCCACCACGCCCCTCCGAAGCTTCAGCGACGGCGTCAAGTGCCCCCGCACCTCCGTGAACTCCCCCGCCACCACCGCGAACCGCCGGATCGACTCCGCCCGGGACACCAGCCGGTTCGCCTCGTCCACCGCCCGCTGGAGCTCGGCCCGCAGTTCCTCGTCCGCCACCAGCTCCCTCATGGGCACGCCGGTCTTCTTCCGCATCTGCCGCCAGTGCGCCAGCCCCTCCGGCTCCAGGGTGATCAGCGCCGTGACGTAGGGCCGGTTGTCGCCGACGACCATGCACTGTCCGACCAGCGGATGAGCCCGCAGGCAGTCCTCCAGCGGGGCCGGGGCCACGTTCTTGCCGCCGGAGGTGATGATCAGGTCCTTCTTGCGGCCGGTGATCGTCAGGTATCCCTCCCCGTCCAGCTCGCCGATGTCCCCCGTCGCGAACCACCCGTCACCGGCCTGGACCGTCTGGGCCGAGTTCCAGTACCCCGTGAACACGTGCCGGCCCCGCAGCAGCACCTCCCCGTCCTCCGCGATCCGTACCGCCGTACCCGGCAGTGGCCACCCCACCGTCCCGAGCTTCGGTTTCAGCGGCGGCGTGACCGTGCTGGCGCCGGTGGTCTCGGTGAGCCCGTACCCCTCGAAGACCTCGACGCCCGACCCGGTGTAGAAGGCCGCGAGCCGCCGCCCCAGGGGGGAGCCGCCGCTCAGGATGTACCGCACGCGGCCGCCCAGCGCCGCCCGGATCCGGCGGTAGACCAGCGGCTCGTACAGGGCCCGCGCCGCCCCGAGGATGATCCCCGCGGCCCTGCCCTCCACGGCCGCCTCCCCGTACCGCTGCGCGATCCGCGCCGCCCGGTCGAAGGACGCGGCGCGGCCCATCCGTTCGGCGGTGGCTCGCGCGGTGTTGTAGACCTTCTCCAGGACGTACGGGATGGCCAGCAGGAACGTCGGCTGGAATCCGGCCAGGTCCGCGAGGAGGTCCTCGGTACGGATGCTCGGCGCGTGTCCGAGCTTCACCCGCGCCCGCAGGCAGCCGACGGCCACCATCCGGCCGAAGACGTGCGACAGCGGCAGGAACAGCAGGGTCGACGCGGGCTCCCTGCTCACCGACTTGAAGACGGGATGGAGCAGTTCCACGGAATTGTCGACCTCGGCGAAGAAGTTGCCGTGGGTGATCACGCAGCCCTTGGGCCGTCCGGTGGTCCCGGAGGTGTAGATGAGCGTGGCGACGGACTCGGGCGTACGCAGGGCCCGGCGCGCGTGCACGACGGCGTCCGGCAGGTGCTCCCCGGCCTTGACCAGCCGGGCCAGCGCCCCGGTGTCGAACTCCCACAGGTGCGCCAGCCACGGCAGCTGGGTCCGTTCGGCGCTGATGATGCGCGCCTGCGCGGTGTCCTCGACGGCACAGGCGACGGCGCCGGAGTCCTGGATGATCCAGCGGGCCTGGAGCGCGGAGGAGGTCGGGTAGACGGGTACGGTGACCAGCCCGGCCGCCCAGCCGGCGAAGTCCAGCAGGGTCCACTCGTACGTCGTACGGGCCATGATCGCGAGGCGGTCCCCCTCGCGCAGCCCCTCCGCGATCAGGCCTTTGGCGACGGCCATCACCTCGGCCGCGAACTCGGCGGCGGTGACGTCCCGCCAGCTGCCGTCCCGCTCCTTCCGGGCGAGCACCGCCTCCCGCGGCGCCTCCCGGGCGTTCAGGAACGGGATGTCCCCGAGCGACCCGCTTCCCGGCACCCCGACCAGCGCGGGGACCTCCACCTCCCGCACGACCCCGTCGACGGCGGTGATCACGGGCTGGACCGGCTCCGGCAGGGCTTCCACGGCGCTCTCCTCGGCTCGACTCCGGCGTTACCGCCGGTAATCTACGGACGAGTCATCGCCCTGACCACCCTCTCGACAGGCCCTGACCGCCGCACGCACGACTCCTCCACCCGCCGCCCATACGCCTCCACGCGGGAAGCGGTCAGGCCGCGACCGCCGCGTCGGGAGGGCAGTCCCGGCAGCGGCCCGGTTCGGGGGCGCGGAAGGCACGGTCGCAGCCGTCGCAGGTCTGGAACGGGTCCGGCCGTCTGACCTCCGGCTTGGAGGGCGCCTTGGGCAGGTGCGGCGGGAGCAGGGCGGCCAGGCGGTACGCGAGGACCGATGCGGGGTGGCGGAGGTGCTCGGGGAGGTTCGCCGACAGCGCCACCCCGACGGCCTCGGGATCGGCCCCGCGCTCCAGCCAGAGCGACAGGGCAGGCGCGAGCCTCCGTACGTCCCGCTCGGACAGCAGCAGCCGCGGGTCACGGCCGCGCAGGCCGGCAAGGACGCCCGCTGCTCGGGGATCGACCGGCCCCGCCGCAGGCGGCTCGGGCTGCGGCCGCGGCTCCGGGCCCGGGCCCGGCTCCGGGTCCGGCTCCTGCGGCTCCTGTGGGGGCGGGGAGGGCGGTGGGGGCGGGGGCCCGGCGGGGGCCCCCGGGTTGTTGTACGAGTACGTACGGGTCACCACCTGCCCCGTGTCCAGCCGTACGCGTCGCCGCTCCAGATACCCGTGCGCCTCCAGCTCCCGGAGGGCGGAACCGATCCGGATCTCCCCCTCCCGGAACCGCTCGGTGAGCGCCTTGATGCCGACCGGGGCACCGTCGGGCAGCGACTGGATGTACGCCGCGACCCCGATGGCCGTCGCCGACAGGTCGGGGTGCTGGAGCAGGTGGTTGCCGACCACGGTGAAGTGACGGGCGTGCCTCGTGTTGACGTGGATGACACCGGATCGGGGGGTCCCGGCGGGAACGCGGGACGAGGAACGCGAGGGCGCGCTAGTGTGCTCAAGAGCCATTGGGAAGATGCTGCTTCCTGGTTGGTCAGGCCCTCGGCCGGGATGCCAGTCCCGCCGGGGGCCGTCTCATGTCTGCGGTTGTCGGGGCGAGCATATGCCCGCCAACCGGCCAGAAATCCAGCTGAGTTGGCACGGTTCACCCGACCGAGCGACGCGGGCCGGTTGGGTTGGGTTGGTTGGTTCTTTCCCCCGGTTCTTTGGCTCTTTATGCGTCTAGGCACGCCGGATCGCGGCGCCCCGCGACCCGGCCGTGAGGGAGACGTCCGCCCACACCACCTTGCACGGAGCCGGCCCTTCCCTGACGCCCCAACGGTCCGCAAATGCTTCGACCAGGACGAGCCCCCGCCCCGAGTCGCGGATCTGCGGGATTCGGTCTCCCCGGGCGTCCGTCACCTCGATGCGCAGCGTGCCCGAGGTGACGGTGAGCGCCAGCCGGAAGTCCCGCCCCGGGACGCGCCCGTGGGTCACGGCGTTGGCGGCGAGCTCGGCCACGATGTGCGCGGGCGCCGCCAGAGGGAGTCCCCAGCCACGCAGTTGTTCCACCGTGAGCAGGCGGGCGAGCCGGGCGCCGCGGGGGGTGGCGGAGAGCTGGACGTGAAAGTCGACGAGTTGAGAGATCACGTCACTCAGCGTGGCCGCCCGTGCGTAACGTGAGAAGCGCCGCGGCCCGTACGTCCCGCGTTTGTCCGGTGGTTGTCCGGCGCTGTCGTGGCTGTCCGGACCGGCCGTCCGGGTACGGGGCGTTGAGGACATCGGCTCGTCGGAGGTGGGCGCGCGTGGGCGTGGACAGTGACGGTACGGAAGAGCCCGGCTGGGACATCGATCCCGAGGACGAACAGGGAGCCGCGGTCCTGTCCGCGCTCGGCCGCCAGCTGCGGGCCTGGCGGGAGTCGGCGGGGATGCGGGCCGCGGACTTCGGTACGGCGATCGGATACGGGGAGGACCAGGTCCGCAAGGTCGAGGCGGGCAAGCGCATCCCCCGCCCCGAGTACCTGGACAGGGCGGACGAGGTGCTCGGCGCGGGCGGCAAGATCGCCGCGATGAAGGGCGACCTGGAGCAGGTCCGCTACCCGAAGAAGGTACGCGACCTGGCGAAGCTGGAGGGCCGCGCCGTCGAGATCGGCGTGTACAGCACCCATGCCATCCACGGCCTGCTCCAAACACCGGAGCACGCCAGGGCTCTTTTCGAGATGCGACAGCCGACCTACCCGCAGGACGAAGTGGAGCGCTACATCGCCGCGCGCCTCGCCCGCCAATCGATCTTCGACCGGGCACCCGCCCCTGCACTCAGCTTCGTACACGAGGCATCGGCGCTGCGCCGTCCCATCGGAGGCACAATGGTGTGGCGCCGACAGCTCGAACGGCTCCTGGAGGTGGCTGCGTTGCGCAACGTGTCAATCCAGGTAATGCCGAATGACCGTGAAGCGCACGCCGGGATGGACGGCGGGATCGAGATCCTGAAGTTCGATGACGGCACCGGCGTGGGGCGCTCTGAAGGGGCGTTCAATGGTCGCGCCGTTTCCGATCCGAAGCAGCTCCGGATCCTTGAACTGCGCTATGGCATCATCCGGGCTGAGGCTCTCACGCCCCGTGAGTCACGGGACTTCATCAAGGAACTGCTGGGAGAGACATGATCGACAATCCCGAGCTGGACTGGTTCAAGAGCAGCTACAGCAGTGGCAGCGAGGGCGACTCCTGCGTCGAGGTGGCCACCACCCCCGCCGCCGTTCACGTCCGCGACTCCAAGGACACCGAGGGCCCGCAGCTCGCCTTCGCGCCGCAGGCCTGGGCCGGGTTCGTGGCCCACGCGTCCGGTAGCTGAACGGGCTCGTCAACGCCCCCGCGCAGACATCCCGATCGGCCGTCAGGCGCGGGTGCAGACGTGGACCGACTCGCTGTGCCCGTTCTCGCTGTGGACGATGCGCAGCACGTTGTTGCGGTAGGTCACCTTCAGCACTTCACCCTCGCTCGTGTCCCTGGCGCCCGGCGGCTTCCACGGGAAGGTGAGCGACAGGCCCTCCCCCGCCTCCTTGGGCACGGTGAGGGCCTCGCCGCCGGTCAGCCGCTGCACGCCGCCGGGGGCGTCGTACACGTCGAGGTTGAGGTGGCCGCCGCGCAGCAGCCAGCCGCCGGACCAGGTGACCGGGGAGCCGCCGCCGGTCCAGGTGATGGTGAAGCCGCCGTTCCCGCCGCCGTCCGCCATGACCGTGGCCGTCCCCTTCACGGTCTTGCCGTTCGGGGTGGTGGACTCCAGGTTCCACTTGCCCTTGACGAAGGCGTCGAAGGCCCGGGCGGCCAGGCCCGAGGTGGCGGGCTCCGAGGCTTCGGTGGACGCCGCCCCGGTCGACGCGGTCGCGGTGGCTGTGGCGCCGGAGGGCCCACCGGTGGTGGGGGACCCGGAGGGGCCGGGGGCTCCCCCGGAGCCGGACGGTGGCGTGGCGGCCTGGTCCTTGCCCGGACCGCATGCCGCGAGCAGTGACGCGCCCACGCCGATCGCCAGGTAGCGCAGTGCGTTGCGCCGCCCGATGATCCGTGCTGCCGCGCGTATCTCTCCTACCGTCACTGTCGTTCCCCCGTACGCCTCTTGGACAACAGCAGCCGACTATACGGCCGGCTCGGGGCCCGGGAACCGCTTGATCGTCCACTGCGTCATCGGCAGGGTGAAGGACGCAATGCGATGACGTACGGGCGCGAAAGCATCGACCTGCCCGAGGACCGGGGTTGTCTTCAGTGGGTCCTGGGCGTTCCGCTCGGGATCCTCCACCTGCTGAACGCCGGCACCGTCTTCTCGGCCGTCCTCGCGAGCCCCCAGGGCGACTGGGACGACCGGGGCCACGAGCGCATCGACGCCATGTGTTTCATCTCCCTGTGCCTGAGCGTGCTCGGCCTGCTGATCACCCTCGTCCCGAGCATCCGCCGCACCATGGGCCCGTGGTGGCCGGCCCTGCCGCTCGCCCTCGGCGTGATCGCGTACACGCGTATGGCCACACTGGGCTGACCTGGTCGAAAGCCCAACCGCCAAGGACCGTATCCCAGTTGTACGGTCGCAAGGCCGTGGTGAAATGACCTGATGGTATGGAATGAGTGGGAGAGCGCGAAGGCCGAGGTGGCCGCCCAACGGCAGGTGTCGATGCGGCTCAACCAGCTGCCCGGCGGCCCGGGGGGTGGCAGCGGTCAGGCCGATCTCGTCGCGCACCAGGACGACCTCGGTGACGTGGGCCACGAGGCCTTCCTGCTGCACGGCAAGTTGCAGAAGCAGGCCGACATCGCCGGCGCCGGGTCGAACAAGGAGGGGGCCGGTTCCACGATGCAGGCCGCCGCAACGTTGAAAGCGAGCAAATTCGCCCTCGGAGGCGAGCTGGAGACGACGGTCTCGGTGTGGACCTCGCAGGTCCAGACGGTTCTACAGGCCTGCGCGCACATATCGAACCATCTGGACTACTCGAAGAAGGCGCACGCCGAAGACGATGCCGCGATCGCGGCTTCCCTCCGGAACCGGGACGGCTCCGCCGTGCCGGTGTCGCGTCTCACCGAGTACTTCAAGTAGGGGCAGCGCGGAATGAACTACACCGAGCTCATCGAAGTCGATCTCGGCAAGCTGGGAACTGCGGTCGCGGACTGGAAGCGCATGGCCGGAGATCTGGAGCGCCTCGGCGGGGAGGCCCGCGACGGCCTGAAGGCGAAGGCGGAGAAGGCCCGCTGGGAAGGGGTCAACGCCGGAGTGACCCGCGACTTCACGGGAAAGACGGTGAAGGAGTTCGAGGACCTCCACGCGGAGGCGAAGAGCATCTTCAGCGTCCTCGACGACGCCCACACCGAGCTGAAGAGCCTCCAGCAGCGGGCGAAGGGCCTGGCCGACGACGCCAGGGAGAACGGGTTCTTCGTGAGGGTGGGCAAGGACGGGGGAACGGTGGTCGTGGAACCCTTGATGTGCACGGTGGAGGGGCCAAACCAGAGGCAGAAGGACCTGATGCGCTGGTACGCGGACACCCTCGCCGACGTGGTGACCCACGCCTCCGAAGTCGACGCCGCCGCGGTACGGGCGCTGCGCGCGAGCCACGGCGGTGACCCCACCAACCCGGGCCACGCGACGTACACCTCGCTCGACGGGGAGATGCTGCCCCGGGCCGTGAAACTGGCCGGTCTCGGCGAGGACGCCAACGACAAGCAGCGCAAGGAGCTGCGGCGGCTGTGGCAGTCGCTCAGCCCCGAGTCGCGGGCGCAGCTGTGGACGCAGCACAAGGACGACCTGCTGGCGGCGGGCCTGCTGGCGCCGTCGGTCAAGCAGGTGTCCGCGGACAAGGGCGCGGGGGCGTACGACTCCGAGTCCGCCGGCGCCAAGGACTATTGGAAGGAGCTCCAGGCGAACGGGATCTCCAACACGGGTGACTTCATGGGCAAGACGGACGCCGCCCGGCACATGGA
This sequence comes from Streptomyces sp. NPDC044571, assembly GCF_040647115.1. Taxonomy (NCBI): domain Bacteria; kingdom Bacillati; phylum Actinomycetota; class Actinomycetes; order Kitasatosporales; family Streptomycetaceae; genus Streptomyces; species Streptomyces sp. NPDC044571. The sequence continues at coordinate 36,023 of NZ_JBEZBN010000046.1, read as the reverse complement.
CCACTACCTGAACGGCTCGGGCCTTCCCCTCGACCTGGATGTCGACCGGATGCTGAACGACGAGGACGACCAGGTCCTCAATCAGCGGACGTCGAAGGTTCGCACCGAACAGCAGGAGGAATGGCGCCGCCAAGCGCTGGAGGCCTTCGAGAAGTCGGGCGGAAAGCCCGTCGCCATCCCGGTGGAGACGGCCGGGATGGGCTACACCCACGAGAAGGGGCCGGACGGTACGAACAACTGGTACCTGGCCGTGGGCAGCGCCATGACGAACCAGACCGGTGTGGTCACGGCGGTTCCGGGCCCGGACGGCAAGCCGCAGGTCAGCATCGACTACCAGGTCAACGTCTGGGACCGCTACAACTGGGACCCCGGCAAGGTGACTCCCATCGGCCCGACCACGGTGACCGACGCCGACATGGCCCGTCTGCACCGGACGGGGTTGGCGCAGGAGTTCGACATGAGAGGCAGCAGCTCCGTGCAGCACCACGACCTCAGCTCCGGGGGCTCCTGGCCCGAACCGAAGGATCCGGGCCGGGACGGGACGCGGACGGACATCGGCCGGAACGGGGACGCACGGTGAGGGGTCTGCAACGACGGAAGCGGTGTGCGGCGGTCGTCGCGGGCGCGGCTGCGCTCCTCGTCATGACGGCCGGATGCTCGGGGTCGTCCGCCGGCAGCGGAACCCGCGAGACCCGCGGCGTGACCTACTGGGTGGACGGAGCCACCGTGGAGTCCGTCGCGAAGACCCTGCAGGTGCAGGTGCCGGCGACGGCGACCGAGGCCAAGGCCGCCCATCTGAACGGGCTCCAGGACGACAGCCTGATCCTGGCGTTCGTGCTGCCCACCGCCGAGGTGGACGGCTTCGTCGCGGGGCTGAAGCCCGAGGCGCCCCTGCGCCTGCGGGAGCAGCCCTTGACGTTCGACTCGGACGCGACGGCCCCCTTCACGCACCTGGGGCTGCCCGCGCCGGATCTGCTGGGCCATGTCCGCGAGGGCCAGATCTGCGCCCCCTGCAAGGGCGATCTGAACTGGCTCAAGATCTCGGTGGCGAGCGTCGACGGCCAGAACAGCCGCATCTATCTGAGCGGCGTGGACTGACCCACACACCGCAGCCCCCGCCCGGACGGGGGCGGGGGCTGCGGCGGGTACGGGGCCGTCAGGCGGTCAGGCGGCCACGGGTACCGGGGTGCGGTCCTCCAGGGGGGAGGACGAGGCGGCCTCGTAGGCCTTCTTGTCCAGGATTCCCTCGCGGGCCGCGACCACGACCGGGACCAGGGCCTGGCCGGCGACGTTGGTGGCGGTGCGCATCATGTCCAGGATCGGGTCGATCGCCATCAGCAGGCCGACACCCTCCAGGGGCAGGCCCAGCGTCGACAGGGTCAGCGTCAGCATGACGGTGGCGCCCGTCAGGCCGGCCGTGGCGGCCGAGCCGACCACCGAGACGAAGGCGATCAGCAGGTAGTCGGTGATCGTCAGCTGCACGTCGAAGATCTGCGCGATGAAGATCGCGGCGAGCGCCGGGTAGATCGCGGCGCAGCCGTCCATCTTCGTCGTGGCGCCGAACGGAACGGCGAAGGAGGCGTACTCCTTCGGGACGCCGAGGCGCTCGGTGACCTTCTGGGTGACCGGCATGGTGCCGACCGAGGAGCGGGAGACGAAGGCCAGCTGGATCGCCGGCCAGGCGCCCTTGAAGAACTGGATCGGGTTGACCTTGGCGACCGTCGCGAGCAGCAGCGGGTAGACACCGAACATCACGAGCGCCGAGCCGACGTAGACGTCCGCGGTGAAGGTGGCGTACTTGCCGATGAGTTCCCAGCCGTACGAGGCGATGGCGGTGCCGATCAGGCCGACGGTGCCGATCGGGGCGAGGCGGATGACCCACCACAGGGCCTTCTGCAGCAGCTCCAGGACGGATTCGGCGACGTTCAGCACGGGCTGCGCCTTGCTGCCGAGCTGGAGGGCGGCGATACCGGCGACGGCGGCGAGGAAGACGATCTGGAGCACGTTCAGCTCGGTGAACGGCGTGACGATGTCCTTCGGCACGATGCCGGTCAGGAAGTCGAGCCACGAGCCCGTGCGCTTGGGCAGCTTGCCGTCCTGCGGGGTGAGGCCGGTGCCGGCGCCCGGGTTGGTCAGCAGGCCGATCGCGAGGCCGATGCCGACGGCGATCAGCGAGGTGATCATGAACCAGAGGAGGGTGCGGGAGGCGAGCCTGGCGGCGTTGTTGACCTTCCGCAGGTTGGTGATCGACACCAGGATCGCGAAGAAGACCAGCGGGGCGACGGCCAGCTTCAGGAGCTGGACGAAGATGTCACCGATCTGCTCCAGGGTGGTGGCGAGCCAGCTGACGTCCTGACTGCGTGCGATCCAACCGAACAGGACGCCGAGCGCGAGACCGGTGACGATCTGGGCCCAGAAGGGGAACTTGAACGAGGCCTTGGCGGGCGCGGGCTCGGGGGCGGACGCCGGCGTGGGGACCGGGGCCTGAGGGGTCGCGGACACGGACACTCTCCGGGGGAAACAGAGGAAAAGAGAAAAGGGTGTGGGCGTGGGTTCAGCGACAGCCACAACAGGCCGCGGACACGCGGCGGCAGAGGTCGACGTGCAGGCGCTCCACGAGCGGGACGCCCGTGGCCATGGGGTGCGCAACTGTGGTCAACATGTTGAACACGCTAACACTTTCGCTTTGAGAACCTCAAAGGCGTACTTTGAGCCAGCGGCGGGCCGGCCCCGCCCCCGGGGGCCCGGATCCCTGGGAACATGCGAAAGCCCCGGCATCACGGGTGGTGAACCCGGCACCGGGGCAGTTCGGTGTGTGAGGAAGCTAACGGGGGCCGGCGGCGCTCAGGCGCGGGCGGCGTCGTCGGCCGCGTCCTCCTGGGAGCGGTTGGCGGCGAGCTTCGACTTCGCGTCCGCGACGCGTCCGGCGATCTGCTCGGACATCTCGTCGCGCTGCTTGCGCAGCAGTACGAAGGACAGCGGCGCGGAGATCACCAGGGCGAGCAGCACGACCCACGCGAAGTTGGCATCGCCCAGCCCCGCGGGCACCAAGCCCAGGCGGACCAGCAGGGCGACCAGGACGAGGCATCCGACGAAGACGCCCAGGCGCATCGCGGTGTAGCGGATCGTCGCGCTCGGCTTGAGGGACACGGTGACCCCTTCTTTCTCGTCGTCCTACGTCGTCACGTGCCCGTCCAGTGAAGCACGCCGGGCCGCCGTCGCGGCCCGGCGGGGGGTGGGCGGGGGTCGCCGCGCAGCTCAGTGCAGGGGCAGCAGCATCGTGATGTCGTCGCGGTCGTCGCCCGGGGCCACCCGGATGGCGTCCGGGACGCGGCCGACCTCCTTGTAGCCGCAGGAGGCGTAGAAGTGCTCCAGCCCGAGCCCGCCGCGGCAGCCGAGCCGGATCGCCTCGATGCCGTCGAGCGAGCGCGCGGCCTCGGCGAGGGCGTCCATCAGGGCGCGCCCGACGCCCCGGCCTTGGAGCTCGGGGCTGACCATCACCGTGTACGCCCAGACCCAGTGCGTCTGGAGCCGGTGCGTGTTGAAGGCGAGGACGGCGCAGGCGACGACCCGGCCGCCGCCGTCGCGGCCGACGAGGAGGCGGTGGCGCCCTTCGGCCATCGCGACGAGGTGCTTGACCAGTTCGGGGCGGATGTCGTCCACGGTGACGGGCGGCACGAACCCGACGGCGCCGCCGGCGTTGGAGACATCGGTCCACAACTCCGCGATGCCGTCGCGCAGGGCGGGGTCGACGACCGGATCGAAGGTGAAGGTAATGGCCATTTCGGCAGAGTACCCATTACCAGCCGGGGTGGGCAACGGAGAAACGCAGCAGGCCCCGGTCCACCAGGGACCGGGGCCTGCCGTCGGAGAAACGGAGCGGCCGGCTCAGACGCGCATCGCCTGCGGGGTCTCGCGCAGCGCCGCGTCGGGGCCCGGGTACTCGCGGATGACCTCGTAGCGCGTGTTGCGCTCGACCGGGCGGAAGCCGGCCTCGCGGATCAGCTCCAGCAGGTCTTCGCGGCCCAGCTTGTTCGGGGTGCCGTAGTTGTCCGCGTCGTGCGTGATCTTGTACTCGACGACCGAGCCGTCCATGTCGTCCGCGCCGTGCTGGAGCGCGAGCTGGGCGGTCTGCACACCGTGCATCACCCAGAACACCTTGACGTGCGGCACGTTGTCGAACAGCAGCCGCGAGACCGCGAAGGTCTTCAGGGCCTCGGCGCCGGTCGCCATCGTCGTCCGCGCCTGGAGCCTGTTGCGGACCTTCCCGTCCTGCATGTCCACGAAGTCGTGCTGGTACCGCAGCGGGATGAAGACCTGGAAGCCGCCGGTCTCGTCCTGGAGCTCGCGCAGCCGCAGCACATGGTCCACGCGGTGGCGCGGCTCCTCGATGTGCCCGTAGAGCATGGTCGACGGGGTCTTCAGACCCTTCTCGTGCGCGAGCCGGTGGATGCGCGACCAGTCCTCCCAGTGGGTGCGGTGGTCGACGATGTGCCGGCGGACCTCCCAGTCGAAGATCTCCGCCCCGCCGCCGGTCAGCGACTCCAGACCGGCCTCGATCAGCTCGTCCAGGATGTCGGAGGCCGACATCCCGGAGATCGTCTCGAAGTGGTGGATCTCGGTCGCCGTGAACGCCTTGAGCGAGACGTTCGGCAGCGCCTCCTTCAGTGCGGAGAGCGAGCGCGGGTAGTAGCGCCACGGCAGGCTCGGGTGCAGGCCGTTGACGATGTGCAGCTCGGTGAGGTTCTCGTTCTCCATGGCCTTGGCCAGGCGCACGGCCTCCTCGATGCGCATCGTGTACGCGTCCTTCTCGCCCGGCTTGCGCTGGAACGAGCAGTAGGCGCACGACGCGGTGCACACGTTCGTCATGTTGAGGTGGCGGTTGACGTTGAAGTGGACGACGTCACCGTTCTTGCGCGTCCGCACCTCGTGGGCGAGGCCGCCGAGCCAGGCCAGGTCGTCCGACTCGTAGAGGGCGATACCGTCCTCACGGGTCAGCCGCTCGCCGGAGCGGACCTTCTCCTCCAGCTCACGCTTGAGCCCAGCGTCCATCGGCTGGTCGCCTCCTCTGTGTCCTGACGCCCTGTGTCCCCGCAACCGTACTCTCAGCGTTCCTCGGGCAGGTCCCCGACCCGGTTCTCCCACTTCGTGGAGAGCACGATGGTGGTGCGGGTGCGGGAGACGCCCTTGGTGCCGGAGAGCTTGCGGATGATCTTCTCCAGGCCGTCCACGTCGCTGGCCCGCACCTTCAGCATGAAGGAGTCGTCACCGGCGATGAACCAGCAGTCCTCGATCTCCGCGAGGTCGCGCAGCCGCCGGGCCACGTCCTCGTGGTCCGCGGCGTCGGAGAGGGAGATGCCGATGAGCGCCGTGACGCCGAGGCCGAGCGAAGCCGCGTCCACGGTCGCGCGGTAGCCCGTGATGACGCCGGCCGTCTCCAGCCGGTTGATCCGGTCGGTGACGCTGGGGCCGGAGAGGCCCACGAGCCGGCCCAGCTCCGCGTACGAGGCACGTCCGTTTTCCCGGAGAGCCTGGATGAGCTGCCTATCCACCGCGTCCATATACCTGGAGCCTTCCATTATTCGGCGATCCCGCAAGTTTACGTATAGAATCTAAGGCACACAGGGGCGACACCCTGTGAATCCGTCAACAGATCAACGACGATCTGACGAGCTTCAGGAGTGGTTCACCGTGTACACGATCGAGATGGCCTACGCGCACATGCGACAGCTCCAGGAGCTGGCCAACCGATCCCGCACCGACCAGCCCGCCGCCGCCCACCGCAACGACAAGACCCGCAAGCCGGGCGCCAGGAAGCGCTAGTCACCGCTTCCCTCCTGGGGGCGGCTGGTTCCCAGCTGCCCCTCCCACCGGCGGTACAGCGTGTGCGGCACCCCTGCCGCATCCAGCACCCGCCCCGCGACGAAATCCACCAGATCCTGGATGTGCGTCGCACCCGCGTAGAACGCCGGAGAGGCGGGCAGCACGACCGCGCCCGCCTCGTCCAGCGCCACCAGATGCCTCAGCGTCTGCCCGCTGAGCGGGGTCTCCCGCACCGCGACCACCAGACGGCGCCGCTCCTTGAGCGTCACGCTCGCGGCCCGCTGCAGCAGGTCCTTCGACAGGCCGAGCGCCACCCCCGCCACACAGGCCGTGGACGCCGGCACGATCAGCATCCCCTTGACGGGGTACGAGCCCGAGCTCGGCCCGGCGGCGAGGTCCCCGGCCGCCCAGTGCCGTACGCCGTCCAGTTCCGGCCGCGCGAAGGCGGCGGGCTTGCCGTCCGCCCCGCGCTGCAGCCACTCGGCGAGATCGTCCCGCCAGTGCGCGTCCCGGTAGGCGATGCCCGTCTCGTCCAGCAGGGTCAGCCGCGAGGCCCGGCTCACCACCAGGTCCACACTCTCCCCCGCCGCCAGCAGCCCGCGGATCACCGCCGCCGCGTACGGCGTCCCGGACGCGCCGGAAACCCCGACCACCCACGGGGCGCGCTTGCCGTCAGTCATGGCTACGAGACTATCCGGCCACACCCTGCGGGCACTCGCTAAGGTGTCCTGGACGTTCCAGGGGGTGGGACGCACGAGGGGCGGCGCGGCAGTGAGCACGTTGCAGGACACCTGGACGCAGACCGACCGGGCGAAGGCCGCGGCCCAGCTGATGCTGGGCTGGGTGGCCCTGTTGTGGGTCGTGGAAGCGGTCGATCACGCCACGGGGCACGCCCTCGACGCGTACGGGATCCCGGCGCGCGACCCGGCCGGCCTGAGCGGCATCCTCTTCGCGCCGTTCCTGCACTTCGGCTTCGGCCACGTCGCCGCCAACAGCATCCCGCTGCTGGTCCTCGGCTTCGTCACGGCCCTGTCGGGCATCCGCCGGTTCCTCGCGGTGTGCGGGCTGATCGTCCTGGCGGACGGGATCGGCATCTGGCTGATCGCCTGGCCGAACACCATCACGGCGGGCGCCTCCGGCCTGGTCTTCGGCCTGTTCGGCTACCTGCTGGTCCGCGGGTTCGTCGAGCGGAAGGCGCTGGGCATCGCCGTGTCCCTCGGCGTCGCCTTCGTCTGGGGCGCCACGATCGTGGTCGGCGTCCTCCCCACCGACGCCACCGTGAGCTGGCAGGGCCACCTGTGCGGCCTCGCGGCGGGCATCGCCACGGCCCTCTGGTTCCGCCGCCCGGCCCCGGACCGCCCGGCCGTCCTCAGCTGACGGCGGAGGGGTCCACGGGCAGCTCGGAGGTGTCGATCCTGAGCTTGCCGATGCCGGTCTCGACGGCGACGTTCTCGCCGTACGCGATGGTGTCCGTCCCCCGGTAGCCGTCGGGGCCGGGGTTCCAGAACATCACGCAGTGCGCCTTGTAGGGGTCGAAGACCAGGTAGTGCGGGATCCCTCGGCGCGCATAGGCGCGGCGCTTGACTTCGTAGTCGTTGTGGCGGCTGCTCGGCGAGACCACCTCGACGGCCAGCTCGATCAGGTCGGGCGCGTAGGCGCTAAGGTTCTTTGCCACTTCGGCGGCCGGGACCACGGCGAGGTCAGGGCAGAACTCGTTGTCGCCGTCGAAGGGGATCGCGACATCGCTGAGGAAGCCCCACTCTTCGGACATCTGGGGCTTCAGCACGCTCCACAGCTGCCAGATGGTGGCGTTGTGGTGCGGCTTGAGCGGACTCATCACGATGGCGCCCTCGACAATCTCCATCCGGTAGCCCGGGAACATGTCCTCGAACCGGCTGAGCTGTGAGTGCAGGCGGTCGCTCTCCGAGACGGTCACGTCGGCCTCCCTGTCCATGCACTCGATGGTAGGCCGGACGGTACCCACGGCGTCAGACCGTGCGCACGCAGATCCGCCACGGCTCACGCCATCGAGCTAAAGGGTCAGGCCCCGCACCGCGAGGTCCAGGAGGGCGCACACGAAAAGCGCGATTCCGATGAAGCCGTTGACCGTGAAGAAGGCGCGGTTCAGTCGGGACAGGTCGTGCGGCTTGACGATCGTGTGCTCGTAGAGGAACGCCCCGACCACGATCACCAGGCCGCACCAGAACAGCACCCCGGCCCCGGTCGCCACCGCGTACCAGGCCAGCAGGCCGGTGGTCACGACGTGCGCGCCGCGGGCGCCCCACAGGGCCGCCGGCACGCCGAAGCGGGCGGGGACGGACTTGACGCCCTCCGCGCGGTCCGCGGCCACGTCCTGGCAGGCGAAGATCAGGTCGAAGCCGCCGATCCACACGCCCACGGCGAGGCCCAGGATCACCGCGTCCCAGGACCAGGCGCCGGTGATCGCCAGCCAGGCCCCGACGGGCCCCATCGCCTGGGCCAGGCCCAGGATGGCGTGCGGGAAGTTCGTGAACCGCTTGCCGTACGGGTACACCACCATCGGGACGACGGCCACCGGAGCCAGCGCCAGGCAGAGCGGGTTCAGCAGCGCCGCCGCCCCGAGGAACACGGCCAGCGCCACCCCGGCGCCCGTCCAGGCCGACCGCACGGACACCGCGCCCGTGACGAGCTCGCGCCCGGCGGTGCGCGGGTTGCGGGCGTCGATCTCCCGGTCGATGATCCGGTTGGTCGCCATCGCGAAGGTCCGCAGCCCCACCATGCACACCGTCACGAGCAGCAGCTCGCCCCAGTGCACGGTCCCGTCGAGCCGGAACATCGCGGTGAGCGCGGCGATGTAGGCGAAGGGCAGCGCGAAGACCGAGTGCTCGATCATCACCAGCCGCAGGAAGGCCCTGACCTTGCCGGGGGCCTGCGGCGCCTGTCCGGGGCCGAGCACGCCATCGGCGGTGGTCATCATGCGAGGCTCCTGCGGAAGTCTTCGAGGTCGGCGCGGAGCGCGTCGGCGTCCACGGGCGGGATCTCCAGCGTGAGCGGGGGCAGTTCCTCGCCCTCCGGCGGGGTGATGGCGGCCAGGAAGCGGCAGTCCGCGCCGCCAGGGCCGGGGTGGGCCTGCAGCCGCAGCACCTCGCCCGCCCCGACGACGAACGGCCCGGTCTCGAAGGACAGCTCGGCCAGCAGGCGGGCGGCGAAGTCCTCGGCCTCCGCGTCCCTGAGGCCCGGCAGTTCGAAGCCGCCGCCCGCGCCGGTCTCGTCCTCCCACATCAGCGCCCACACGTTGCCGGGCCCCGCGAACTCCTCCGGCGAGACGCCGGTTTGTTCGGCGGCCGCACGGACCTCGGGGTCGGCCGGGTCCAGGCGCGGGCGCACGACGGCCACGTACGCCGTGTCGGTGCCGATGAAGAGGGCGGGTCCGCCCATCGCCGGGCTCACAGTCCGTACTCCTTCCAGCGGCGGTCCACCAGGGCCGCCGTCGCGGGGTCCGACTCGACCATGTCGGGCCAGCCCCCGTCGCGGGTGTAGCCCTCCTCGGGGAGCTTCTTCGTGGCGTCGATGCCCGCCTTGCCGCCCCAGAACTGCTGGTACGAGGCGTGGTCGAGGTGGTCGACGGGGCCCTCCACGACGGTCAGGTCGCGGGAGTAGTCCGTGTTGCCCAGCGCCCGCCAGGACACCTCGTGCAGGTCGTGGACGTCGCAGTCCGCGTCGACCACGATGATCAGCTTGGTCAGCGACATCATGTGCGCGCCCCAGATGGCGTGCATGACCTTCTGCGCGTGCTTCGGGTACTTCTTGTCGATCGAGACGATCGCGCAGTTGTGGAAGCCGCCCGACTCGGGCAGGTGGTAGTCCACGACGTCCGGGACGATGATCTTCAGCAACGGCAGGAAGAAACGCTCCGTCGCCCGGCCCAGCGGGCCGTCCTCCGTCGGCGGGCGGCCGACGACGATCGACTGGAGCAGCGGCCGCTTGCGCATCGTCACGCAGTCGATCTTCAGCGCGGGGAACGGCTCCTGCGGCGTGTAGAAGCCGGTGTGGTCGCCGAAGGGGCCTTCCGGCAGCATCTCGCCCGGATCCAGCCAGCCCTCGACGACGACTTCGGCGTTCGCCGGGACCTGGAGCGGAACGGTCTTGCAGTCGACCATCTCGATCCGCTTGCCCGCGACGAACCCGGCGAAGAGGTACTCGTCGATGTCGCCCGGCAGCGGCGCCGTCGACGCGTACGTGACCGCCGGCGGACAGCCGAAGGCGATGGCGACCGGCAGCCGCTCGCCGCGCTTGGCGGCGACCGCGTAGTGGTTGCGGCTGTCCTTGTGGATCTGCCAGTGCATGCCGATGGTGCGCTTGTCGTGGCGCTGGAGGCGGTAGAGGCCGAGGTTGCGCACGCCCGTCTCGGGGTGCTTGGTGTGGGTGAGGCCGAGGTTGAAGAAGGAGCCGCCGTCCTTGGGCCAGGTGAAGAGGGCCGGCAGCCGGTCGAGGTCCACGTCGTCGCCGGTGAGCACGACCTCCTGGACGGGGGCGGCGTCGCCCTTCACCTTCTTCGGCGGCACGTGGACCATCGAGCCGAGCTTCCCGAAGGCCTCACGGACCCCGATGAAGCCCTGCGGGAGCTCCGGCTTGAGCAGACCGCCGATCTTGTCGCTGATCTCGCCGTACGACTTGAGGCCGAGGGCCTTGAGCAGGCGGCGGTCGGTCCCGAAGACGTTCATGGCGAGCGGCATCGCCGAGCCCTTGACGTTCTCGAAGAGCAGCGCGGGCCCGCCCGCCTTGTTCACTCTGTCGACGATCTCCCCGACCTCCAGGTACGGGTCGACTTCGGCCTTGATGCGCTTGAGGTCGCCCTCCCGCTCCAGAGCCCGGAGCAGCGAGCGGAGATCGTCGTAAGCCATGGGGTTCAGTATCCGCCACCTACTACCCTGGGAGCGTCACCGGGGCCCGCTGCGGGCCCCCCGCCACTGCCGGGGAGTCGGTCCCACACCGTGCTGCGCTATCTGCCGTTCCTGCTGATCATCGCGCTGACCATCTACGCCTTCATCGACTGCCTGAACACGCCCGAGGAAGAGGTCAAGCACCTTCCCAAGGTGGTGTGGGTGCTCATCATCCTGCTCTTCTCGATCGTCGGGCCGGTGGTGTGGCTGTTCGCGGGCAGGCAGCGGGCGGCGATCGGCGGCGGGAGCCGGGGCGCGGGCCGCCGGACGCAGTGGGTGGCGCCCGACGACAACCCGGAGTTCCTGAGGTCCCTGCGCGAGGAGCAGGAGAACAGGAAGAAGGACACCGACCGGGACAAGGACCAGGACCAGGACTAGGTGCATGAGGCCGTTCCCCTCGTCCCGCCGCCCGGGCACCACGTCCGCCCTAGGACACTCCGGCGGGCCGGACCTGCGGGAGTGCGCCGACCAGCCACGGCATGTCGCGGCGGCGGGCGGCGATGAGCACCTCGCGCTCCCCGTCCCGGCACTGGGCGACCACGTACGAGGTCTCCTCGGCGGCCACGTCCATGGCGTCGGGGTCCGAAGCCAAGAGCGGGCGGACCCGCTCCAGCATCAGCCCCGCCGGGAGCGGCTCGCGGCGGAAGGCGCCGGTCGGGTCGTTGGTGAAGGCGACCACCCCCGGCGCCACCACGAGGTAGGCGTTGCGCCGGGTGCCGGCGGGGCCGCTGCGGTCGCCGAGCAGGACCGCCCCGAAGACGTGCTCGCGCTCGTCGCGGCGCGGCGCCATCTCGATCGTGTCCTGTTCGCCGCGCAGGCCCTTGTACAGGCAGACGGCTCCGGCGCAGAGGACGGTGAGAGCGGCGGCGGCCCCGCTCCAGCGCAGGGTCTCCTCGATCCGGAGGTCCAGGGTCATGGCGATGACCGCAACGCCGACGCCCAGGACGGTCAGCGCGAGGGAGGGCACGACGAGCTGCCAGGGAGCGGCCCGCCGCGAGCGTCCGGACAGCCACCGCTGCCGGCAGCCGACCCACACCAGGGCGGGCCCGATGATCAGCAGGCCCAGCCCCCAGCCGAAGGGCACCGCGTAGGCGGTGTACGGGTTCTCCACGGTGTAGGCGGTGTGGGCGAAGCCGGGGCCGTAGGTGATGTTCCGGACCTGGCCGCGCCAGCGGACCAGCCGGACCTCGGCGCCGTCCGCGACGATCGGCTCGGCGCTGTGCCACTGCATCCGCAGCCGCTGCTTCTTCCCGTCCCCGCGCACGACCTCGATGTCCTCGACCGTGTACCTGACCCCGGGCTTCCAGGACCGCTCCACCGTCGCCGGCACCGAGCTCACGCACTGCGCCTCCTGTCGCGGCCGCAGGCCGGGGGCGCAGGTGTCCGCGGCGGCGAAGTCGCGGGCGGCCGCGGTGGCGGTCCGCACCGGCACCAGCAGCAGGCAGGCGCCGATCAGCATCATCACGGCGCCGAAGCCGATCCCGAGTCCGGCGGATCGCCAACTCGCCTGGTCCACAGGTCTCTTGGGGTTCTCTTCGGAGTTCACGAAGCCCAAGCATGCCGTACGGGCCGGCGGCTCACTGCGCCCAGGGCAGGGCGCGGGTGCCCTCGGTCCCCGGGACCGACACCACGCCGTCCGCCCGCATGGCGACGTACGCCTCGAAGTCCTGCGGCGCGTGGATCCGCCGGAGGGCGCCGGGCGGGAGGACCAGGGTCTGGCCTGCCGCGACCTGCTCGGTGCGGTCGGCCGAGGTGACCTCCAGCGCGCCCGCGACCACCGTCCAGACCTGCTCGCGGTCGACGGAGTGCTCGGGGCCGGTGGAGCCGGCGGTCATGGCGACGTGCCAGGTGCTGAGCTCGGAGCTGCCCCGGCTGGGGGCGGCGAGGCCGGTCATGGTGGCGTTGGGCGAAACGGTGACGTGGTCGGGCGAGGTGGTGACGACGTGCACGGGAACTCCTTCGGGGCAGGGCGAGTCAATCCGCTTTACTCACGAGTAAAGCAGACTGACTCGGTCGTGTCACCATGTTTGCGTGACCAGAGACGACGTACCCGGAAGCCCGCAAGGCCCCGAGCTGGCCTTCCTGCTCGGCCTCGGCTTCCAGCTCCTGCTCGGCGAGTTCACCCGGCGCCTCGACGAAGCCGGGTACGGGGACCTGCGCCCCGTGCACGGCATGGCCTTCCAGGCCCTCAAAGGCCCCGGGGCCACCGCCACCGAGCTCGCCGAACGACTCGGGGTGACCAAGCAGGCCGCCGGGCAGATCGTGGACGACCTGGAGAAACGGGGCTACGTCCGGCGTGAACCGCACCCCGAGGGCGGCCGACGCAAGCTGGTGGTGCTCACCCCCGCCGCGGACCGGCACCTCGCCGTCGCGGGCCGCGTCCTGCACGCGCTGGAAGCGGAGCTCGGGGCCGACGTCGACCTCGGCGCCCTGCGCATGGAACTGGGCCGGCTGGTGCGCGCGCTGAACGGGGACGCACCCCTGCCCGCACTGCGGCCCGTCTGGTGAACGCCGGCACGCCCGCCCGCCCGCCCCACGCCCGGTGCCGACGCGCGGGCGCCTACGTCCGGGCGAAGGACGCGTAGGAGGACCGCAGCTGCGCCCAGCGGGCGTCCGTCCACTGCGACCAGTCCGCCGGATGGCCGCCCAGGGAGGTCTCCAGCAGCTCGAAGTGGTGGTGCCAGCCGGCCAGGCTGTCCAGGCGGTCGTCGTGCGAACCTTCGCGCTCGTTCAGGAAACGGATCACCGTCGAGTCCGTGCCCACGGGCTCCAAGTGGAAGCGGATCCGCCCGTGCTCGGCGAGCGTGTACTCCACGACCCGCTCCACGTCCCAGGCCGTGATGTGGCCGGAATCGCTCGCGCCGCTGTTCAGCCAGCGCAGGGTGACGGCTCCGCCGAGCCGCCGTTCCAGGACGTCCGCCGCGGCCAGCCAGCCGCGCAGTCCCTCCGCCGTGGTCAGCGCGGGCCACAGGCCCTCGTACGCGCACGGCAGGTGCACCTCGAAACGGAGCAGCCAGCGGTCTTCGCCGCGGCTCTCGCTGGTGGCATGACTCACAGGAGGCATACCACCAGCGTCCCACTCCGCTCGGTCAGATGCCCGCGTAGGAGTGCTTGCCGTTGAGCAGGATGTTCACGCCGTAGTAGTTCCAGATCCAGCAGGCGAAGGCGAAGAGCGCGAGGTACGCGGCCTTGCGGCCCTTCCAGCCGGCGGTGGCGCGGGCGTGCAGGTAGCAGGCGTACGCCACCCAGGTCACGAAGGACCAGACCTCCTTGGGGTCCCAGCCCCAGTAGCGGCCCCAGGCGTCGCCCGCCCAGATCGCGCCCGCGATGATCGTGAAGGTCCACAGCGGGAAGACGGCCGCGTTGATGCGGTACGAGAACTTGTCGAGCGAGGCCGCCGAGGGGAACCGCTCCAGCACCGAGCCCGCGAACCGCGACGGCGTACCGCCGCCGGCCAGCTTGGCCTCGTAGGAGTCGCGGAACAGGTACAGCACCGCTCCGGCCGCACCGATGTAGAAGACGGCGCCGCAGAAGATCGCCGTGGAGACGTGGATCCACAGCCAGTACGAGTGCAGCGCCGGGACCAGCTGGTCGCTCTCGGTGTAGAGCCAGGTGGTGGCGATGCCCAGGTCGAGCAGGACGGTGGTGACCAGGAACAGGCCGAGCCAGCGCACGTTCTTCTTCAGCCCGAGCAGCGCCAGGTACGCGCCGACGGCCACCGTGGCGAAGGTGATCGAGAACTCGTACATGTTGCCCCACGGGGCCCGCTGCACGGACAGCGCGCGGGTGACGACGCCGCCCGCCGCGAGGAGGAACCCGAGCACGGTCAGCGACACCGCGATCCGCCCGTAGAGGTCGCCCTCCGCTGTGCCGCCGGCGGCGCCGGGGCCGTCCGGGACGTCACGGGTGCCCGCGGCGGACCGCGTGACCACCTGCGGCTTGTCGAGGACGGCGGTGCCCGCCTTGCCCCGCACCTGCACGGCGGGAGCGGCGGCGGCCTGCGGGGCAGTCAGCGCGGCCGCCGTACGGGCCACCTTGCTGCGGCTGCCGAAGGTCCACTCGGCGATGTGCGCGAGGAAGGCGAGCGTGTAGACCGCCATCGACGAGTAGATCAGGTAGTTGCTGATCTGAGCCAGGTTCTCGTTGACCTCGGCTGCTGCGAGCGGCGTCATCCGCGCTCTCCTTCGGCAGTTTCCTTGACGGGGTGGTCGGGCGCCGTGGGCGCCTGCTCGTGCAGGGCGGCGGCCAGCTGCCCCAGTTCCTCGGGGAGCTTTGCCGACTCGCTGCGGCCCAGGCCGGCCATCTCGACGACGGTGGTGCCGTCCTCGGCGCGGACCGCGCGCACCCAGACGCGGCGGCGCTGGATGAACAGGGACGCTGCCAGGCCGCCGATGGCGGCGACGGCGCCGGCGAGGGCGAGGCCGCTGCCGGGCTGGCGGGTGACGGAGAAGGTGGCCCAGCGCTCGATGCCCTCGAACTTCACGGTGCCCGCGCCGTTCGGCAGCTCCATGGCCTCGCCGGGCAGCAGCCGCTTCTTGAACAGCTGCCCGTCCTCGCCCTTGAACTCCTGCATCTTCGAGGTGTTCAGCTGGTACACGTTCTGCGGCAGGCCCGAGTCCATGCCCAGGCTGCCGTGGTAGGCGCTGAGGGCGAGGACGGGGAAGTCGGCCGCCGGGAACTGGGAGAGCATCGTGCCCCTGCCCTCACCGGCGAACGTGGGGACGAACATGGCGTTGAAGCCGAGCTGCTCCTTCTGCCCGTCCTTGTTCGTGTAGCCGTCCGGCACCTTGACGGCGCCCGAGGAGCTCAGGTTGGAGTCGAAGGGCAGCATCGGCACGGCGTCCTTGTAAACCACCTTGCCGGAGGGGTCGGTCACCGAGACGACGGGCGCGTAGCCGTGGCCGAGCAGGTAGACCTTGGCCCCGTCGACCTCCAGGGGCTTGTTGACCTGGATCTCGCGCTGCTGCGGCGCGCCGTCTGCGCCTTCCCGGAAGGTGACGTACGCCGTGAAGTCGCGCGGGGTGCCCTTCTGCGGGCCGGTCCTCTCGTACGTGGCGTCGAACCGGTCGAGCGTGAAGGAGAACGGCGGCAGGTCGTCGGGGCTGAAGAAGCTGCCGTACTTGAAGTCGTCGTACTGGGTCAGCGTGTTGGCGAAGCCCTTGCCGCGCAGGACCAGCTTGCCGCCCTCGGACTTGAACAGCTGACCCCAGGCGAAGGCGACCAGCAGCACGATCAGGGCGACGTGGAAGACCAGGTTCCCGGCCTCGCGCAGGTAGCCCTTCTCGGCGGCGACGGAGCCCTGCCCGGCCTCGGTGCGGAAGCGGCGCCCGCCGAGGACCGTCTTCGCGTGCGCGAGCACCTCGTCGGGGGAGGCCTCCGTACGCCACGTCGCGTACGCGGGCAGCCGGTCCAGGCGCTTGGGCGCGCCGGGCGGGCGGCCGGTGAGCTGGCCGACGAACTGCCAGCTGCGCGGGACGATGCAGCCGATCAGGGAGATGAACAGCAGCAGGTAGATCGCGGAGAACCAGACCGAGCTGTAGACGTCGAACAGCTGGAGCTTCTCGGCGAGCGGCACCCAGAAGGAGTGGTCCTTCTTCCACTGGGCCACCTTCATGGCGTCGACCTGGCTCTGCGGAACCAGGGAACCCGGGATGGAGCCCAGCGAGAGGAGGAAGAGCAGGATCAGCGCCACCCGCATGGAGGTGAGCTGGCGCCAGATCCAGCGGATCCAGCCGACCACGCCGATGCCAACGGGGCCGCCGGCGTCCTCGACGGGGGCGGTGGACAGCTGCGCCCCGGCCGCGACGGCGTCGGGTTCGGTTTCGGTTTCGCTTTCGGTCGTACTCATGCGTGTAGTCCTCAGATCCCCACCGTGAAGCCTTGGGTCCAGCTCTGCATGTCGTTGACGATGCTGTCCCACAAACCTGTGACGAGCAGCAGGCCGGTCAGGATCAGCATGCCGCCGCCGATGCGCATCACCCATGCATAGTGGCGCTTGACCCAGCCGAACGCGCCGAGCGCCTTGCGGAAGGCGATGGCGGCGAGGATGAAGGGCAGGCCGAGGCCGAGGCAGTAGGCGACGGTCAGCAGTGCGCCCCGGCCGGCGCTGGCCTGGTCGATGGAGAGCGTGTTGACGGCGGCGAGCGTCGGACCCATGCAGGGGGTCCAGCCGACGCCGAAGAGCACGCCGAGCACGGGCGCCCCGATCAGGCCCGCGGTCGGCTTCTTGTGGAAGCGGAACTCCCGCATCGTCAGGCCCGGGATCGCGCCCATGAAGAAGAGGCCGAGCACGATCACCAGACCGCCGAGGACGCGGGAGATGATCTCCTTGTTGCCCTGGAGGGTCGCTCCGAAGTAGCCGAAGAGGGCTCCGGTGGAGACGAAGACGGCCGTGAAGCCGGCGATGAACAGGCTCGCGCCCGCCACCATCCGGCCGCGCCGGGCCTCGGCGAGGTCGGCTCCGCTGACGCCGGTGACGTACGAGAGGTAGCCGGGGACCAGCGGCAGGACGCAGGGCGAGAAGAAGGACACCAGCCCGGCGAGCAGGGCCAGGGGCATGGCCAGCAGCAGTGCGCCGCTGAGCACCGTCGTGTTCACGCCGGTCGACTCGGCGGCGAGGACGTACACGAGCACGAGGTCACTGCTCCGCGAGCAGCGGGTCGATCATGGAGCGCAGCTGCTGTTCGCTGACCGCGACCAGGGTGCGGGCGGCGATCCGGCCCTCCTTGTCGAGGACGATCGTGGAAGGGATGGACTGGGCGTTCAGCGTGCCCGCGGGGAAGCGGAGCATCAGCTTGCCGTCCGGGTCGTAGAGGCTCGGGTAGGTGATCCCGAAGTTCTCCTCGAAGGAGGCGGCGTTCTGCTTGCTGGTGTCGCGGGTGTTGATGCCGACGAAGGCGACGGGCTTCCCGGCGGCCTCCAGCTCCTTGGAGACCTTCGCGAAGTAGGGGGCCTCGGCGCGGCACGGCGGGCACCAGGATCCCCACACGTTGAGGACGACGACCTTGCCCTTGAGGGCGGTGGTGTCGAGGGTCCCGCCGTCGACGGTCTCTCCGTCGAGCTTGGGCGCCTCGTCGCGCGAGCCCTTGGCGACGGTGGAGATGCCGCTCTTGCCGGTCACGTAGTTGCCGCCGGCGCTCCCGGACGGCTTGCCGCCGTCGTCGCTGCACGCCGTCAGGGTCAGGGCGCTCGCGAGGGTCACCGCGGTCAGCAGGAGGACGCGGCCGCTGGTCGAGCGGCGGCGACGGGGGGCGCGGCCAATTCTCATGTGAAAAGTTTCGCATGGGCGTTTTGCGGATCTTCCGCACCCCCCGGGGCGGTGCGCAATTCGCTGGTCAGGCCGCGGGGAGCGGGGTGAGGTACGTCTTCCAGCCGCCGGCCGGGGACTCGCCGGGGGCGAGGGTGCGCAGCCGGGAGAGCAGTGCGGGGTCCTGGACGTCCAGCCAGTCGGTGAACTGCCGGAAGGATACGAGCCGTACATCCTTTTTGTCCGACATGCTCTTGAGGGCTTCCTCCACGGCGTCCATGTAGATCCCGCCGTTCCACTCCTCGAAGTGGTTGCCGATGAAGAGGGGCGCGCGGTTCGTCTCGTACGCACGGCGGAAGCCCGCCTGGTAGGAGGCGGTGGCCTGGGTGCGCCAGGCCGGGTAGTTGGAGGGGACGCCCCGGGTGGTGTTCTTCGACTGGTTGGCGAGGATGTTGTAGTCCATCGACAGCACCTCGAAGGAGTGCCCGGGGAACGGCATGGACTGCAGGGGCAGGTCCCACAGGCCGCCCCTCTTCTGCGGCCAGACCTGGAGGCCGCCGGGCGAGGAGGCGTCGTAGCGCCAGCCCAGCTCCGCGGCGACCGGGAGCAGGTTGTCCCGGCCGAGCAGGCAGGGGGTGCGGCCGCCGGTGAGCTCCTTGCCGTAGTCGAAGGGCAGCGGGTCGACGTCGGTGAAGCCGGTGTGGGTGCGCCAGTTGGTGACGAAGGACACGGCCTGGTCGATCTCGCTGCGCCAGTCGGCCGGGGTCCAGTGCTCGACGGAGCCGGAACCGCCGCAGAAGTGGCCGTTGAAGTGGGTGCCGATCTCGTGGCCGTCGAGCCAGGCCTGACGGACGCAGCCGAGGGTGTTGCGGACGTTCTCGTCCTTGAGGTAGCCGATGTCGGAGGCCCCGGCCGGGTTGTTCGGCGGCCGGTAGAGCTCCTTCTTGGACTCGGGCAGCAGGTAGAGGCCGGAGAGGAAGAAGGTCATGTACGCGCCGTGGTCCCTGGCGAGCTTGAGGAAGCGCGGGAAGAGGCCGTTGCCGACCTCTCCCGCGCCGTCCCAGCTGAACACCACGAACTGCGGTGGCGTCTCGCCCGGCTGGAGCGGCACGGGCCGGGGCGGCTGGTGCGGCTGGGGCCCGGTGTCGGCGGTGGAACCGTCGCCCAGGGGCCGGATCACCGACGCGGACGGGCCGGAGCCGCCGGGGCCGGGACGGCCGCCCGGGCCGGCCGGGCGGCTGCTGCCGCCGCAGCCGCCGATCCCGGCCGCAACCGCCACGGCCGCGGCACCGAGCCCGAGCAGTCCCCTGCGGGTGAGGTCGCGCGCATCGTCGCTCATGAATAGTCACATAAACGGACTTTTCAATGAAGTCGAGGTACCACGCGGTGATTCCAGGGGACTTGTATGAATCTTTAGGCGCCGAACGCCTTGGACTTGCCCTTCACCGGCTTCGCCCCCGCCAGGAGATGCGCCGGAACCAGGTCCCGGGCCGGCTCGCTGTACCCCACCGACACCAGCCGGTCGCCCTGGTACGTGAACGAGGTCAGCGAGGCCAGCGTGCACTGGCGCCGCCGCGGGTCGTGCCACAGCCGGCGCTTCTCCGCGAAGCTGCGCACGATCCAGATCGGCAGCTGGTGGCTGACCGCCACCGCCTCGTGGCCGCGGGCCGCGTCGCGCGCCGCCTCGATCGCGCTCATCATCCGGACGACCTGCTCCACGTACGGCTCGCCCCAGGACGGCCGGAACGGGTTCGTCAGGTGCTTCCAGTTGGCGGGCTTGCGCAGCGCGCCGTCCCCGACCCCGAAGGTCTTGCCCTCGAAGACGTTCTCCGCTTCCAGCAGCCGCGCATCCGTCGCCACGTCCAGTCCGTGCCGCTTGGCGACCGGCGCCGCCGTCTCCTGCGCCCGCTCCAGCGGGGAGGAGACGACGTACGTGACGTCACGCCCCTGCAGGTGGTCCGCGACCCGCTCGGCCATCCGGTGCCCCAGCTCGGAAAGGTGATAGCCGGAACGGCGCCCGTAGAGGACCCCGTCCGGGTTGTGCACCTCACCGTGCCGCATCAGATGGACGACGGTGATCTCCTTGCTGCTCATACGGTCCCCTCCGGGGAGGCCTCGGCGGCGGCGCGGGCGGCGGCGGGCAGCGCCGCCGCGATCCGCTCGATCGCCCGCGCATCGTGGGCGGTGGAGACGAACCACGACTCGAAGGCCGACGGCGGCAGGTAGACGCCCTGCGACAGCATCGAGTGGAAGAAGCCGTTGAAGCGGAAGGACTCCTGCTTCTTCGCGTCGTCGTAGGTGCGGACCTCGTCCTCCGTGAAGAACACGGAGAACATGTTGGACGCCGTCTGCACCCGGTGCGCGACGCCCTCCTTGGCCAGCGCCCCGGTCACCAGCGCCTGGATCTCCTTCGAGACGGCGTCGACCTTCTCGTACGCGGCCCCGTCGAGCAGCCGCAGCTGCGCGAGGCCGGCAGCGGTGGCGACCGGGTTACCGGACAGCGTGCCCGCCTGGTAGACCGGGCCCGCCGGAGCGAGGAAGCCCATCACGTCGGCGCGGCCGCCGAACGCCGCGGCCGGGAAACCGCCGCCCATGACCTTGCCGAAGGTCATCAGGTCGGGCTTGACCCCGTCCACGCCGTACCAGCCGGCGCGGGAGGTGCGGAAACCCGTCATCACCTCGTCGGAGATGTAGAGTGCCCCGTTCTCGCGGCAGAGGTCGGCAAGGCCCTGGTTGAAGCCGGGCAGCGGGGTGACGACGCCCATGTTGCCCGGCGCGGCCTCGGTGATCACACAGGCGATCTCACCGGGGTGCGCGGCGAAGGCCGCCCGGACCGCCTCCAGGTCGTTGTAGGGCAGCACGATCGTGTCGCCGGCCTGCGCACCGGTCACGCCCGGGGTGTCCGGCAGCGCGAAGGTGGCCAGGCCCGAACCGGCGGCGGCCAGCAGCGCGTCCACGTGCCCGTGGTAGCAGCCGGCGAACTTCACCACCTTGGCGCGGCCCGTGAAACCCCTGGCCAGCCGGATCGCGGACATCGTCGCCTCGGTGCCGGAGGACACCAGGCGGACCTGCTCGACCGGCTCGATCCGCGCGACGATCTCCTCGGCGAGCGCGACCTCGCCCTCACCGGGCGTGCCGAAGGACGTGCCGCGGGCGACGGCGGCCTGGACCGCCTCGGTGACGGCGGGGTGGGCGTGGCCGAGGATCATCGGCCCCCACGAGCAGACGAGGTCGACGTACTCGCGGCCGTCGGCATCGGTCAGGTACGGACCGGTACCGGACACCATGAACCTGGGCGTTCCGCCCACGGCGCGGAAGGCCCGCACCGGAGAGTTCACGCCGCCAGGCGTCACGAGGGACGCGCGGTCAAAGAGAGTCTGCGAGACTTTGGCTTCATACGGGTACGGGTAGCTCACACCAGCCATGGTCTCATCAGGCCGCGACTGACTTGCGGACGGGCGTTTCACCGCGCCGCCCCGGGGGAGGTCACTGCCATGATGATCAGGCCACGTGGTGGGGCCACGGGGCCGGGGCAGGCAAGACCAGTCGGGTGGAGATATGCAACGCGGTGGTGGACCGGGCGAGGGTACGGACGGCCTCGACCCGCAGCGCGCCCGTGAGGCCCGCGAAGCCCGCCGACGGGGCAAGCACCGGCGCCGGGCCGCGGACGCGGCCGATCCCGTACCGGGGCCGATGGAAGCCCCCGACGACGACCTGCCCAAGGGCCGCGGTATGGGCGTGACGTACAAGTACTTCGGCGCCCCCGACGGCGCGACGGCGGCCCGGGTCCCGGTCACGATGCGGCCGGAGGAGCTCGGCGGCGACGAGCTCGGCATGGGCGGCATGTTCACCAAGATCAAGCCGGAGACGATGGCCGCGATGGTCCTGACCGGCATCGAGGGCATACCTCTGCACAAGGTGCCCCCGTTGGAGCTGGTCGTCCTCCACCCCGACTACGCGGTGGTCAAGCTCCCGATGACGGTGGTCGACCCGCTGCGCGGCATCGGCGAGGAGTCGGTGGGCGCAGCGGCCTTCATCTGGTCGACGGTCCCGGACCGCGGCGGTCCGCGCGACGCGTTCAACGTCTACCAGCTGCTCCACGAATGGCAGGACTTCTCCCACCGCCTCCACGAGAACGGCCACCAGGCCTACTGCCTGGTCTGGCCCTGATCGAAGCCCGGGCGCGGCAGGTGGATCCCGACACGCTCGCCGGTGCCGTGCTGCCCGTCACAGCCCTGCTGTACGGGTGGCTCGGGGCGCGCCGCCACCGTGCGAACGCACCGGCGGGCGGACCCGTGGGCGGACCGGCGGACGGCGGCTAGACCGGCGGTGGCGGGATGTTCTGGTTGAGGCGGAAGACGTTCGCCGGATCCCATTCGGCCTTCAGGGCCCGCAGACGGCCCAGCGCGCCCGGCCCGTAGGCCTGCCGGATCCGCCGCTCGCCCTCGTCCATCAGGAAGTTGACGTACACCCCCGCATGGTGCGGCTCCAGCGCCGCCCAGAACTCCCGGACCCAGCGGCGCTCCTCGTCGAAGCCGTCGGCGCTCGCGCAGATCCCGTTGATGTTGAGCATGTGGCCCACGCCGCGGTCACCGAACGCCGTGCCGTCCCCATCCGCCCGGGCCACCGCGCCGCCCAGCTGGAACAGCGGGAAGGAGCTGAGCGGGGAACCGATCCGGGCCGCGTACCGCGCCATGGTGTCGATCACCTCGTCGGTGAGGCGGTCGATGCCCGTACTGCGGAAGTAGTACCACCAGCCGTGCGGGAACGACGGGTCGAACATCGCCTGGTGCGCCAGGAACGGCTTCGGCACGCACAGGTCCAGCAGGGGCCGTCCGAACTCCCGCATCGGACGCATCACCTCCGCACCGGCCTCCACGTCGCCCGCGTAGCAGCCGATCACCATGACCACGGGCCGCCCGTGCAGCTCGGCCGGGATCGCCGGCAGCGGCGGGACCTTGCGGTGCACGACGATCGTCGTCAGCTCGTCGGGCACCGCCGTGATCCAGTCCCGGTAGAAGCGCAGCACCTGCGGGGAATCCTCCACGGACCACAGGACGGGCCCGGCGAGGACGGTCGGCCCGACCGGATTCAGCCGGAACGTGAACTCCGTGACGACACCGAAGTTCCCACCGGCCCCGCGCACTCCCCAGAACAGCTCCGGATGGCTCGTCTCACTCACCGTGACCTGTTCCCCGCGAGCCGTGACCAGCTCCACCGACAGCAGCTGGTCGACGCTCAGCCCGTACTTGCGGCTCAGCCACCCGATCCCGCCGCCCAGGGTCAACCCGGCGACCCCGGTGTGCGTCACGATCCCGGACGGCACCGCCAGCCCGAACGGCTGGGTCGCCCGGTCCAGCTCCCCCAGCAGCACCCCCGCCCGGACCCTGGCCGTACGGGTCTCGGGGTCCACCCGGATGTCCTTCATCGGCGACAGGTCGATGACGACACCGCCGTCGCACACCGAGTGCCCGGGGAAACTGTGGCCGCCGCTGCGGACGGCGACGAGCGCGCCCGTGTCCGTCGCCCACTTCAGCGCCGCGGCGACGTCGCCGGGGCCCGTGCACGGCGCGATGAGGGCGGGATGCCGGTCGATCGCGCCGTTCCAGACCCGCCGTCGCTCCTCGTACGTCGCATCGCCGGCCCGCACCAGGCTGCCGCGGAAGGACCGCGCCAGCTCGTGGTACGCGGAGTCGTCCAGCCGGACCGGCTCGGTCGAGACACCCATGGGCCCACTCCTCGCCCCTCGCCCCTCCCTTCCGAGTCTTCCACCCCCCGCCACGCCCGGCCACGGCAAGCCGGCCGGCGGACGACGAACGGCAGCGGGCCACAGTCAGGGGCCACGACCCCCGCCACCCCGTAAATTCGGCCGCACCGCCCGGCCCCCAATGGCATGCTGACAGCGTGAACGGACCCGGCATTCAGCTCACCCTCGCCCCCGAACTGCGCCTGTTCGCCGCGCCCAGCCGGCGCGCGGAGCGCGTACCGACCCCGACCGACGGCGCCTCCAGCCTCGGACACGTCGTCGAATCGGCCGGCGTCCCGCTCACCGAGGTCGGCCGGCTCCTCGTCGACGGCGACGAGGTGCCCTTCTCGTACGTGCCCCGCGCCGGCCAGACCGTCGAGGTGTTCGGCGTCGACCGCCCCCAGCAGATCCCGGGCGCAACACCGCTGCGCTTCCTCCTCGACGTCCACCTCGGCACCCTCGCCCGCCGCCTGCGCCTGCTCGGCGTGGACGCCGCGTACGAGAACGAGGACATCGGCGACCCCGCCCTCGCCACCCGCTCCGCCGCCGAGCAGCGCATCCTGCTCTCCCGCGACCGCGGACTGCTGCGCCGCCGCGAGATCTTCGCAGGGGCGTACGTCTACAGCGACAACCCCGACGAGCAACTGCGCGACGTACTGGGCCGGTTCGCCCCCGCCCTGACCCCGTGGACCCGCTGCACCGCCTGCAACGGCCCGCTGCGCCAAGCCGACAAGGAGAGCGTCGGCGACCGCCTCGAACGCGGCACGCACCGCTCGTACGACGTCTTCGCGCAGTGCACCGCCTGCGAGCGCGTCTACTGGCGCGGCGCCCACCACGCCCGCCTGGAGCGGATCGTCAGCGAGGCGGTCGAGGAGTTCGGCGGCGTGGCCACGCCGTGACGGCGTGGCCACGCGGCGGCCCGACCACCCGGCGGTCAGAAGGCGTACGTGTCGCCCGTGTCCAGCGCCAGCACCGCGGGCTCGTTGTTGGACAGGTTCCGGTCCGCCGCGCCGCCGTCCCACCAGGTGTCGATCCGGACCACCACCTCCGGCACCCGCTCCCGTAGCCGCAGCAGCAGCCCGATGTGCCGGCCGCGCCCGTGCAGCGGCATGGCGCCCGTCTCGCACACCACCTGGCGCAGCCCGGCCCGGGCGCAGCCCTCGGCCAGTTGCTGCCGGTCCGCGAGGTCGGCCGACAGGCGCACCCGCAGCGTGGCGTTGGCCACCGCCGACGGCCCCTCGTTCTGCGGGACCAGCCACACCCGCAGCTGCCCCTGGGACAGGGAGACCCGCCCGTGGTAGGACACGTCCGCCTCGGGCCCGCTCCGCGCCTGGGCAGGCCCGGTCGCCCCGAGCACCAGCAAGCCCGCCACCACCACACTCCGTACGGCACAACGGCGCACCGCCACCACCTCCACGCGCGGACGCTAGCCCGCCCCGGCCCCGACCGGTCGGACCATCACACGAACGAGGGCGCGCCGCCCCCCACCCGGCCGACCGTCCCGAGCGGCCGCACGCCCCGCGCGGCCGCCGACCCCACGCCTATGCTGGCGGGTACTCACCCGTACCACGCCCGTACGAAGCCGTACGGAGGACCGAGCGCACCAGGAGCCCCGCACATGAGCACGGCCACCCGAACCGCCGTAGTCACCGGCGCGAGCAGCGGCATCGGCGCGGCCACCGCCCGGCAGCTCGCCGCCGCCGGCTACCACGTCGTCCTCACGGCCCGCCGCAAGGACCGCATCGAGGCCCTCGCCGCCGAGATCGCCGAGGCCGGGCACGAGGCCACTGCCCACGCCCTCGACGTCACCGACCGCGCCGCGGTCGACGCCTTCGCCGCCTCCCTCGCCCGCTGCGACGTACTCGTCAACAACGCGGGCGGCGCCCTCGGAGCCGAGCCCGTCGCCACCGGCGACCCGGCCGACTGGCGCACGATGTACGAGGTCAACGTCATCGGCACCCTCAACGTCACCCAGGCCCTGCTCCCCGCCCTCACCGCCTCCGGCGACGGCACGGTGGTGGTCCTGTCCTCCACGGCCGGGCACGCCACGTACGAGGGCGGCGCGGGCTACGTCGCCGCCAAGAACGGCGCCCGCGTCCTCGCCGAGACCCTCCGCCTGGAGATCGTCGGACAGCCCGTCCGCGTCATCGAGATCGCGCCGGGCATGGTGAAGACCGAGGAGTTCGCCACCACCCGCTTCCGCGGCGACACGGAGAAGGCCGCCAAGGTCTACGCGGGCGTCGCGGACCCCCTGTCCGCCGACGACGTGGCCGACACCATCACCTGGGCCGTCACCCGCCCCAGCCACGTGAACATCGACCTCCTGGTGGTCCGCCCCCGCGCCCAGGCCTCGAACACCAAGGTCCACCGCGAGCTGTAGCCCCCCACCGGCCCCGCCGGGCGCGTAGGGGTGAATCAGCACGGATTGCCGGTGGTCACGGCTACGCTCCGAAAGGGTGGGTCACGAAAGGGAGGAAGCCATCGCCGTGATACAGCACGAGACCACGATCGCGGAGGCCGCCGATCGTCTCTCCAAGGAGCTTCCCGGGCACCGAGTGGAGATTCTCCAGGGGAGGCTCACCGTGACACCACCTGCCGACGGGGCACACTCAGAGACCCTGACGTGGCTGATCGAGGAATTCGCCGCAGCTGGGGCAAGGAAGGCCGGGCTGAAGTACCTCCAGACCATCGGCATCGACCTGCCGACCGGCCCGGACGATTTCGCCATTCCAGACTTCGCGCTGGTCGAGGCGGATTACCGTGAGTCCCGGGCCGCCCGCAACTGCTATGCCCCCGACGCGTTCCGCATGATCCTGGAGGTCACCTCCTCGAACTGGTCGGACGACATCGGCATCAAGGTCGAGAGCTACGCCAAGGCCGGCATCCCCGTGTACGTCGTCGCGGACCGCCACCACGACGAGGTCGTCCTCCACACCGACCCCCGTGGCGACGGCTACCGCCGGCGCAAGGCCTTCAAGCGCGGTACCGCCGTCCCCCTCCCCGAGGACATCGGCGTCACCCTTGAGCTCTCCGTCGACCGCCTCCTCGACGGCGACGAGAACGCCTGAGCCCGGACACGGAAGGGCCCGGACCGATCACGGTCCGGGCCCTTCCATTCCCCCGACAACGGCACCCCGGGCTCAGCCCTTGATGCAGATGACCTGCTTGAGCTTGGCCACGACCTGGACCAGGTCGGTCTGCTGGTCGATGACCTGCTCGATCGACTTGTACGCGCCCGGGATCTCGTCCACGACGCCCGAGTCCTTGCGGCACTCCACGCCCCGGGTCTGCTCCGCCAGGTCGCGCGCAGAGAACCGCTTCTTCGCGGCCGTCCGGCTCATCTTGCGGCCCGCGCCGTGCGAGGCCGAGTTGAAGGACTTCTCGTTGCCGAGGCCCTTCACGATGTACGAACCCGTGCCCATGGAGCCCGGGATGATCCCGTAGTCACCGCTGCCGGCGCGGATCGCGCCCTTGCGGGTGACCAGCAGGTCCATGCCGTCGTACCGCTCCTCCGCCACGTAGTTGTGGTGGCAGCTGATCTCCTGGGTGAAGGAGACCTTCGCCTTGCGGAACTCCCGCCGGACGACCTCCTTGAACAGGCTCATCATCACCGCGCGGTTGTACTTGGCGTACTCCTGCGCCCAGAAGAGGTCGTTGCGGTACGCCTCCATCTCGGGGGTGGCCGCGAGGAAGACCGCGAGGTCCCGGTCGACCAGGCCCTGGTTGTGCGAGAGGCCGCGGGCGACTCCGATGTGGTGCGAGGCGAGTTCGTTGCCGATGCCGCGGGATCCGGAGTGCAGCATCAGCCAGACCGAGCCGGCCTCATCGAGACAGAACTCAATGAAGTGGTTTCCCGATCCGAGCGTTCCGACCTGCTTCGTGGCCCGCTCATGACGGAATTTGACCGCATCCGCAAGGTAGTCGAACCGCTCCCACAGGTCCCCGAACCCCGTCGGCCCGAACCCGTAGAGCCGCCCCGGGTCCACCGGCTCCCGGTGCATGCCCGCGCCCACCGGGATGGCCGCCTCGATCTTCGAGCGGAGCTTCGAGAGGTCGCCCGGCAGGTCGTTCGCCGTGAGGGACGTCTTCACCGCCGACATGCCGCAGCCGATGTCCACCCCCACCGCCGCAGGACACACCGCGTCCTTCATGGCGATCACCGAGCCGACTGTGGCGCCCTTGCCGTAGTGGACGTCCGGCATGACGGCCAGGCCCTTGATCCACGGAAGGCCGGAGACGTTGTGCAGCTGCTGCATCGCACTGGCCTCGACCGACGCGGGGTCGGTCCACATCCGGATCGGGACCTTCGCTCCCGGCACCTCTACATACGACATAAGGTCTTAATCCCCCGTAAAGCGCAAAAAAGTCTCCATACGCAAAAGCCTCGCTCTTGGCCCCAAACCAGACAAGGGACCGGCGCCGGCACCAGCGTGTGCGATAGACATTGTGTTCATCCGCGCCCACGGCGCGGCAACGCATTTTCCTGACCGCCGGGCGGCCGGGCGGTCGAAGGGAGCCAGTGGACGTGCAGCGCAAGGCGGTACGGCGGGTCCTGCCAGGCATCGCGATGCTCACCGCACTCGTGGCCGGGGCCAGCGGCCTGACAGGGTGCACCAGCGGGAGCGGCGGCGGGTCCGCCGGCGACTCCAAGGCCGGGGACAGCACCACCGTGCCCGCACCCCCCGGCAAGTACCGCAGCCTCCCCTCGCCCTGCAAGGCAGCCGACGGCAAGCGCCTCAAGGCCATGCTCCCGGCCGCGGCCACGCTCACTGAGGAGCAGCGCGGCCGGCTGTACGCCGGCACTGCCGACACCTCGTACGACGCCGACCGGCACGTCGCCTGCCGCTGGACGGCGCAGACCCCCGAGGAGACCCGGCTGCTGTCGGTCGGCTTCGAGCGCGTGGTGTCCTACGACCGGTCCACGGCGAGCGACGACGACAAGGCGCGACAGGTCTACGTCCGCCGCCTGACGGACGCGCACCTGCCCTTCCCCGGCCCGGCCCCCACGGGCAGCCCCGGCACCGCCCCCACCACGGCCCCGAACCCCGCCACCAGCCCCGCCACCAGCCCGGCCGCCAACCCGGCCACCGGCCCGGCCGCGGGAACCTCGACGACCCCCGGCCCCGGCGCGAGCGTCCCGCCGCCCGAGCTCGGTTCCCGCGTGCTCGAAGGGCTCGGCACCGAGGCCTTCCTCGACGACAAGCTGAGCGCGGCCGGCGCCAGCGCGGCCCAGGCGCGGACCGTGCGGATTGTGTTCCGCACCTCGAACGTCATCGTCACCGTCGAGTACAGCGTGCAGCCGTCGCTGCCCGGCACCATCCCGTCGAGCCCCGAAACCCAGGACAAAGCACGGCAGTTGGCACAGGCGCTCGTCGAGCGGTTCAACGACTGAACGGCACCGCGGACGGCCCGGCGTGACGGCGCGCACAGCAGGCCCGCGCCGGATCGGGCTACCGTTGCCCGGGTCCCACGCCCCGGACGGCGTCACCCGAACAGCTCACGGAACACGCCACGGCGTCGCCCACACGTCCACACGTCGCCACCACGTACCGGCCCACCACGTACTGAAGGAACCATGCACCGATCAGCCTCGCGCCGCCTCACCCGCGTCCTCGCCTGCGCAGCCGTCCCGGTGATCCTCACCGTCGCCGGATGCTCCTCCGACTCGGACAAGGGCTCGGGCTCGGACGGCGGCAAGAAGTCCAGCGCCTCCTCGCCCGCCAAGCCGAACGGGAAGCCGTCGGCCGGCCTGGAGAAGGCGGCGTTCGCGACGCTGCCCGACCCCTGCAAGGCGATCCAGACGAAGACCGTCGAGACCCTCGTCCCCGAGGCGAAGGACAAGAACGGCACGGCGACCAAGTCGAACGACCTCTCCAGCCGCGCCAGCTGCTCCTGGAACGGTCTCGACGAGGACGGCCTGAAGGGCTCGCAGTACCGCTGGCTGTCGATCTCCCTCGTGCGCTACGACTCCCACGCGTCGCTGGGCAGTGCCAACAAGCGCGCCGAGGAGCAGTACGCCAAGCAGACCGCGGCGGCGAAGACCACCGAGGGCGCGCACGACGTGAAGGAGGAGGCCGCCGGCGGTATCGGCGACCAGGCCACCTCCGTCGTGTACGGGGTGAAGAAGGACGTCGACTTCTTCAACACCACCATCGTGGCGCGCACCCAGAACGTAGTGGTCACGCTTGACTACAACGGTGCGGCGTACGAGGGTGCGAGCGCCCCGGACCAGGCGAAGCTGCTCCAGGACGCCATCGCGGCGGCGAAGGAAGCGGTGGCCTCGGTGGACGCCGCGAACCAGCAGCAGAAGCAGCCCGAGCAGCAGGCTTCCCCCTCGCCCCAGCAGTGATCGGCGGTAACCCACCGTATTAAAGGGAGGCTGACATTCAGTCACTCCCACCGTCACCCGTACGCTGTGCCTGCCGTAGCTCGACAAGGGGAGGGGATCGCGGGTGGCCGCGATGCAGCTGACTCGTACGCACCGGATACTCATCGGCGTCGTGGTCGCAGGAGCCGTGGTCATCGCGGGCATCGGCTTCGCGGGCTCGTACGCCGCGGTGCGGGCGCTCGCATTGCAGAAAGGCTTCGGCAGCTTCTCGCTGGTGTTCCCGATCGGCATCGACGCGGGCATCTGCGTGCTGCTGGCCCTGGACCTGCTGCTGACGTGGATCCGGATCCCGTTCCCGCTGCTGCGGCAGACGGCGTGGCTGCTGACCGCGGCGACCATCGCGTTCAACGGTGCGGCGGCCTGGCCGGACCCGCTCGGTGTCGGCATGCACGCCGTGATCCCCATCCTGTTCGTGGTCACGGTGGAGGCGGCCCGGCACGCGGTGGGCCGGATCGCGGACATCACCGCGGACCGGCACATGGAGGGCGTACGGATCACCCGGTGGCTGCTGTCGCCGGTGCCGACCTTCAAGCTGTGGCGCCGGATGAAGCTGTGGGAGCTGCGGTCCTACGAGCAGGCCGTCGGCATGGAGCAGGACCGGCTGATCTACCAGGCGCGGCTCCAGGCCCGCTACGGCCGGGCCTGGCGCCGCAAGGCGCCGGTGGAGGCGCTGATGCCGCTGCGCCTGGCCCGGATCGGCGTCCCGCTGGCCCAGACGGCCCCGGAGGGCCTGGCGGCGGCGGGGATCGACCCGGTACTGCTGCCTCCGGCGGATGCGGCGGGTTCGGCCCCGGCCCTGGAGCCGGGCAGGGCCGGCGGCCCGGCGCCCGCGGGCATCGGCCTTCCCGGCGGGGCCGCGGGACCGGCGGCGGCCGCGGGCCAGGCCGCACCGGCGGCCGCCGGTGCGGAGCCCGGCGATCGGACGGAGGGCGTGCAGGGCCCGGCCGCAGTCCCCGGGCACCACGCCCCGCCGCCCTTCGCGGTGGAGCCGACGGCGATGCCCGCCGCGCACGACAGCGCCTGGTTCGCGGCCCCGCTCGCCCCGCAGGCCGCGTACGAGGGCGGCTACAACCCGCAGTACGTCGAGGGCCTGGAGCCGACCCCGGTGATGCCCCCGGCGGGCCCGGAGGATCCGGAAGGCCCGCAGGGTCTGCAGGCCGCCCGGCCCCTGCCGGACCCGGCGGCGTCCGTGCAGCTGCCGGCGCCGCAGGCGCAGGACGTCGACGAGGTGAAGTTCGCGGAGGCCTCGTACGAGGTCTTCCGCGCCTACATCGACGAGTACGGCCAGTTCCCGAACCCGGAGCAGCTGGACATACACCTCGCGGACCGGCTCGGCATCGTGCACCCGCGCAGCGCCACCACGCTCAAGCGGCTCATGCCGGAGCTCAAGCAGCGCTACCAGCGCGACCTTGAGAACGAGCACATCGCGTAACGGGCATCGCGCTACGAGCCTCGCGTCACGGGCATCGCGCAACGCCGTCCCGCGCATGCGGAAGGGCCCGTACCCCTCGGGGTGCGGGCCCTTCCCACGTCAGGGCACGGTCCGGCTCAGGCGGCGAGCAGCTTGCGCACCCGGTCCGCCCCCACCGCCAGCAGCAGCGTGGGCAGGCGCGGCCCGGTCTCCCGGGTCACCAGCAGGCGGTACAGCAGGGCGAAGAAGGACCGCTGCGCGACCTTGAGCTCCGGTGTCGGCTTGGCGTCGGGCTCCAGGCCCGCCATCACCTTCGGCACGCCGTAGACGAGCGTGGTCAGCCCGTCCAGCGACCAGTGCGAGTCCAGGCCGTCCACCAGCAGGCGCAGCGACTCGCGGGCCTCGTCGTCCAGGGAGGACAGCAGCTCGGTGTCGGGCTCCTCGCGGACGAGGGTGCGCTGGTCGGCCGGGACCTGGGTGGTGATCCAGTTCTCGGCGCGGTCCAGGCGCGGCCGTACCTCGTCGAGGGAGGTGAGCGGCTTGTCCGGCTCCAGGTCGCTGAGGATGCGCAGGGTCTGCTCGTCGTGGCCGGCGGTGATGTCGACCACCGAGGCGAGCGTGCGGTACGGCATCGGCCGTGGCGTGCGGGGCAGCTCGTGCGAGGCGACCCGGACGGCGCGGGTGTGGGCGGCGGCGTCGGCCGGCAGGACGGAGCCGTCGGCGACCTTGGCCTCCAGCTTGTCCCACTCGTCGTACAGCCGCTGGATCTCCTGGTCGAAGGCGATCTTGAAGGACTGGTTCGGCCGGCGGCGGGCGTACAGCCAGCGCAGCAGCTGCGGCTCCATGATCTTCAGGGCGTCGGCCGGGGTGGGGACGCCTCCCTTCGAGGAGGACATCTTGGCCATGCCGCTGATGCCGACGAAGGCGTACATCGGTCCGATCGGCTGCTCGCCGCCGAAGATGTGCACGATCTGCCCGCCGACCTGGAAGGACGAGCCGGGCGAGGAGTGGTCGACGCCGGAGGGCTCGAAGACGACGCCCTCGAAGGCCCAGCGCATCGGCCAGTCGACCTTCCAGACCAGCTTGCCGCGGTTGAACTCGCTGAGCTTGACCGTCTCGGTGTACTCGTCCTCGGTGCAGACGTAGGTCATCTCGGTCGTCTCGTCGTTGTACGAGGTGACCTTGGTGAAGTCCTTGCCGCAGGCACCGCAGTACGGCTTGTACGGGAAGTACTCGGAGCCCTCCGCGCTGCCGTCGTCCTCGGCGGCCGCGCCCGATCCCTCGGCGGCCTCCAGCTCGGCGGCGTCTACGGGCTTCTGCTGCGGCTTCTTGCCGGCGCCCGGCTTCTGCTTCGTGCGGTACTGGTCGAGTACGGCGTCGATCTCGCGGCGGTGCTTCATCGCGAACAGCACCTGCTCGCGGTAGGCGCCGGAGGTGTACTGCTCGGTCTGGCTGATCGGGTCGTACTCGACGCCCATCTCGGCGAGCGCCTCGACGAAGGCGGCCTTGAAGTGCTCGGCCCAGGTCGCGTACGGCGATCCGGCCGGCGCCGGGACGGAGGTCAGCGGCTTGCCGATGTGCTGTCCGAAGGTCTCCTCGTCCACGCCGGGGATGCCCCGGGGCACCTTCCGGTAGCGGTCGTAGTCGTCCCAGGACAGGACGTGCCGGACCTCGAAGCCGCGGCGGCGGATCTCGTCGGCGACCAGGTGCGGGGTCATGACCTCGCGGAGGTTGCCCAGGTGGATCGGGCCGGAGGGGGAGAGTCCGGACGCGACGACGACAGGTTTGCCGGGTGCTCGGCGCTCCGCCTCGGCGATGACCTCGTCCGCGAAACGGGAGACCCAGTCGGTCTCGGTGCTGCTCTGAGCCACGACACGTCCTTCTATCTCGTAATGCTGGCTTCAGCCATTCTCCCAGACGGAACGGGCCGCTCCGGGGTTGCCCGGGAGCACCTTTATCCCGGACTGCGGACAGCCCCCGCGTGGGATACTCGGGGCTTGTCGGAAAACCCAAGCGCGCCTCCGGGCACAACCTCACAGGAACGGCAGCTCATGGCCTCGGTCCATTCCCTCGCTTCCTCCGTCAACCAGCGCGTCGCGGACGCCCTCGCCTCCGCCCTGCCGGAGGCCGGTGCCGCCGACCCCCTGCTGCGACGTAGCGACCGGGCCGACTTCCAGGCCAACGGCATCCTGGCGCTGGCGAAGAAGGCGAAGGCCAACCCGCGGGAACTCGCCACGACGGTGGTCGAGGGCATCCCGACCGGCGGCGCGTCCGACGTGATCCGGGAGATCGAGGTCTCGGGCCCCGGCTTCCTCAACATCACGGTCTCCGACCGGGCGATCATCGAGACCCTGGCCGCCCGGGCCGGCGACGACCGCCTCGGCGTCCCGTACGCGGCGAACGCGGGCACGACGGTGATCGACTACGCGCAGCCGAACGTCGCGAAGGAGATGCACGTCGGCCACCTGCGCTCGGCGGTCATCGGCGCGGCGATGGTGGAGATCCTGGAGTTCACCGGCGAGAAGGTCATCCGCCGCCACCACATCGGCGACTGGGGCACCCAGTTCGGCATGCTCATCCAGTACCTGATCGAGCACCCGCACGAGCTGGACCACAAGGCCGACGGCGACGCGGAGGTCTCCGGCGAGGAGGCCATGTCCAACCTGAACCGGCTCTACAAGGCCTCGCGCGCGCTGTTCGACTCGGACGAGGAGTTCAAGACGCGGGCGCGCGCGCGGGTCGTGGACCTCCAGGCGGGCGACGCCGAGACGCTGGCGCTGTGGCAGCGGTTCGTCGACGAGTCGAAGATCTACTTCTACTCCGTCTTCAACAAGCTGGACATGGACATCCAGGACCCGGACGTCGTCGGCGAGTCCGGCTACAACGACATGCTGGCCGAGACCTGCAAGCTGCTGGAGGAGTCGGGCGTCGCCGTCCGCTCCAACGGCGCGCTGTGCGTGTTCTTCGACGAGTACAAGGGCCCGGACGGCAACCCGACCCCGCTGATCGTCCAGAAGTCCGACGGCGGCTTCGGCTACGCGGCGACCGACCTGTCCGCGATCCGCGACCGCGTCGGCAAGCTCGGCGCGGACACCCTGATCTACGTGGTCGACGCCCGCCAGTCCCTCCACTTCAAGATGGTCTTCGAGACGGCCCGCCGCGCCGGCTGGCTGGGCGAGGACGTCCAGGCGGTCCAGCTGGCCTTCGGCACGGTCCTCGGCAAGGACGGCAAGCCGTTCAAGACCCGCGAGGGCGAGACGGTGCGGCTGGTGGATCTGCTGGACGAGGCCATCGACCGCGCCGCGGCCGTGGTGCGGGAGAAGGCCAAGGACCTGACCGAAACCGAGATCGGCGAGCGGGCCGTTCAGGTGGGGATCGGCGCGGTGAAGTACGCGGACCTGTCCACCTCCGCCGCGCGCGACTACAAGTTCGACCTGGACCAGATGGTCTCCCTCACGGGTGACACGTCGGTGTACCTGCAGTACGCGTACGCCCGTATCCAGTCGATCCTGCGCAAGGCCGGGGAGGCGAAGCCGGCTGCCCACCCTGAGCTGGCCCTGGCACCTGCCGAGCGGGCGCTGGGCCTGCACCTGGACGCCTTCGGCGAGCTGATCGCCGAGGCGGCCGCCGAGCACGCCCCGCACAAGCTGGCTGCGTACCTCTACCAGCTGGCGTCGCACTACACGACGTTCTACTCGGAGTGCCCGGTCCTGAAGGCCGAGACGCCCGAGCAGGTCGAGAACCGCCTCTTCCTGTGCGACCTGACCGCCCGCACCCTCACCAAGGGCATGTCCCTGCTGGGTATCCGCACCCCCGAGAAGCTCTGACCCCGCCTGCTCCACGGGGCGGCCCCCGTCTCCCGGCCGGGGAGACGGGGGCCGCCCCGTTTGGGTTCAGGGGGAGTGGGTGGGAGTGGGTTCAGGCGTTCACTGGTTCAGCGGGTAGGAGTGCCGGCCCGTCACCTCGTCGATCTCGGAGTGGGCCTTCTGCAACAGCTGGGTGGAGAGATCCATGAGCGCACGAGCCCCCGCGATCTCCTCGCCGACCCTCAACTGCTCCGGGTCGGAAGGATGACGCATGGCGTAGCCGCGCGCCTTGAGTTCGGAGCCGTCACCGAGCCGGACCATGGCCGCCGCGCTGGTGCGGTGGCCTTCCTCGCTGAACTCCAGCTCCACGTGCCACCCGACCAGTGTGGACATGGTGCATCACCTCCAGGCAGGGTCACCCTGACTCCAGGGTGCGCCGAGGGGACGACTAACGCGAGCGGGGGGCGGGGTCGGGAGGCGGGGGTGGGGGCTTCGGGGGCCGGGATGCCCGCACCCGGGGTCGAAGGGTGGGCCGGGGGCGGGGTCGGGGTGGGCGGGATGCCCGCGCCCGGCATCAGGGGAGGTCCGGGGGCGTCCCGTCAGTCCACTGTCCTTCCGTGTCGGTCCGGGCCGTCAAGGGCGCTCCTTCGTCGCGTCGCTTCGCGATGGCCTTCGGCCACC
>NZ_JBEZBN010000045.1:7817-49601 GCF_040647115.1 Streptomyces sp. NPDC044571 | reverse complement strand
GTCATCAACCTGATGGAGAAGCTCCAGGACGAGTTCAACCTGTCCTACGTCTTCATCGCGCACGACCTGTCGATCGTCCGGCACATCTCGGACCGCGTGGGCGTCATGTACCTGGGCAAGATGGCCGAGATCGGCACCGACGCCCAGATCTACGACCACCCCACCCACCCGTACACCCAGGCGCTGCTCTCCGCCGTCCCGGTCCCGGACCCGGACGCCCGCGAGGGCCGCGAGCGGATCATCCTCACCGGTGACGTCCCGTCGCCGGCCAACCCGCCGTCGGGCTGCCGCTTCCGCACCCGCTGCTGGAAGGCCGTCGACAAGTGCGCCACCGAGGAGCCGCTGCTGGCGGTCCCGGAGCGCTTCAAGGGTCTGAACACCCTGGCCGCGCACGAGTCGGCCTGCCACTTCGCGGAGGAGAAGGCCATCCTGGCCGTCTGATCCCGCTGCTCGTCCGAACGGTCTGGTCCCCGGTGCCCCAAAGCACCGGGGACCAGCCGTATTTCGGCCGCGGACACCGGTACGGAAACCCGCGGTAAGGGTCGGCACCCGCCGGCGGCGCGAGCAGCGGCCGGCCCGATCGCGGAATTGCGTTGCGGTCCGGGCGGTGGCGGCCCGACAGTGGGGCACATGCCGTTCATCGTCCGGCCCGCCGGGCCCGGGGACGCCCCCGACATCTGCGCCCTGCTCAACGCCGTCGACCTGATCGAGATCGGCAGGCCCGAGACGGATCTGGGCACCGTCGAAGCCGACCTCAACCATCCCGGCGTCGACCTCGCCACCGACTCCTGGCTGGCCTTCGCAGACGGCCGGCTCGTCGGCTACGCCCTGGTCTGGGCGGACTCCGGGCCGGGCCGGGTCGACTGCGACCACTACGTACTGCCCGGGCACCGCCGGTCCGCCCTCACCCTGCTGGAGCGGATGGAGGCCCGGGCCCGCGAGATGGCCGCCGGAGCCGGGCCGGCCGTCCTGCGGCTCCAGCTCAACGTGAAGCCCACCCTCGACCTCTCCCTGCTCACCGGCCGCGGCTACCGCACCGTGCGCCGCTACCAGGTGATGACCCGCTCCCTCAGTCCGGCCGCCGACCGCCCGCCCACCCCGCCGCCCGGACTCGTGCTCCGCGACTGCGCCGCCGACGAGGCCGACCGCCGCCGGGCCCACGCCCTGGTGGAGGAGACCTTCGCCGCCCACTTCGGCCATGTGGAGCGACCGTACGAGCAGTGGCTCGACCACCTGGACGCCCGCGCCCTCGACTGGTCGCTGGTGTGGATCGCGAGCCTGCCCGAGCAGGGCGACGTGGCCGTGCTGCTCACCCGCGACGACCGCACCAGCATGGGCTGGCTGAGCCACATCGGCGTACGGGGAGGCCTGCGCGGCCGGGGCATCGGCGGGTTCCTGCTGCGCCACGGCTTCGCCGCCTACGCCGCCCGCGGCCGGGACACCGTGGGGCTCGGCGTGGACACCCTCAACGAGAGCCGCGCCCTCGCGCTGTACGAGGCGCACGGCATGGGTCTGCACTATGCGGTCGACACCTGGGAGCTGCCGTTGCACTCGCAGGGGTGACAGGGGCGGGACGCGAGGGTGCAATCGGTCCAACCAGGAGTGCACCGGCTCACTCATGGGGTGACATTGGCCCCTAAGTGAGTCTTGGGAGCCATAGGAGGCACTCCATGCGCGGAGCCACCCATGCCAAGTGGGCCGCAGGTGCGGTGGCCGTCGCCCTCGTGGCGACGGCCTGCGGCGGCGGAAGCGACAGCGGCGGGGGCGGCGGCGCGGGCATCGTCAGTTCCTCCTGGGGTGACCCCCAAAACCCTCTGGAGCCCGCCAACACGAACGAGGTGCAGGGCGGCAAGGTCCTCGACATGCTCTTCCGGGGCCTCAAGCGGTACGACCCCAAGACCGGCGCGGCCGACAACATGCTCGCCGAGAAGATCGACACGACCGACAGCCAGAACTTCACGATCACCCTGAAGGACGGCTGGACCTTCAGCAACGGCGAGCCGGTCACCGCCCAGTCCTTCGTGGACGCCTGGAACTACGGGGCGGACGTCCGCAACAAGCAGAACAACTCCCCGTTCTTCGCCGACATCGTCGGCTACGCGGACGTGCACCCCGCCTCCGGCGAACCCAAGGCCAAGACCATGTCGGGGCTGGTCGTCAAGGACGCCAAGACCTTCACGGTCGCCCTGAAGGCGAAGTTCTCCACCTGGCCCGAGACCCTCGGCTACCAGGCCTTCTCCCCGCTGCCCAAGGCCTTCTTCACCGACCACGCGGGCTGGCTCGCCAAGCCCGTGGGCAACGGCCCGTACACGGTGGACTCGTACACCAAGGGCACCGGCATGAAGCTGCGCAAGTGGGACGGCTACCCCGGCGCGGACAAGGCCCAGAACGCCGGTGTGGACCTCAAGGTCTACACCGACAACAACACCGCCTACACCGACCTGATCTCCGGCAACCTCGACCTCGTCGACGACGTCCCGGCGCAGCAGCTCAAGAACGTCAAGAACGACCTCGGCGACCGGTACATCAACCAGCCCGCGCTCATCATCCAGACCCTCACCTTCCCCCTCTACGACCCGCAGTGGAACAAGCAGGGCATGGAGAAGGTCCGCCGCGGCATCTCCATGGCCATCAACCGCGACGAGATCACCAAGCAGATCTTCCGCGAGACCCGAACCCCCGCCAAGGACTGGACCTCGCCGGCGCTCGGCGAGAAGGGCGGCTTCAGCGCCGCCCTGTGCGGCGACGCCTGTACGTACGATCCCGCGGCGGCCAAGAAGCTGATCGAGGAGGGCGGCGGACTGCCCGGCGGCAAGGTCACGCTGACCTCGAACGTCGACACCGGCTCGCACCGCGACTGGATGGACGCCGTCTGCAACAGCATCAACAACGCCATCGGCGAGGGACCCGTCTGCACGGTCAACCCGGTCGGCACCTTCGCGGACTTCCGCAACCAGCAGAGCTCGTACAAGCTGACCGGGCCCTTCCGCTCCGGCTGGCAGGCCGACTACCCGCTCATCCAGAACTTCCTGCAGCCGCTCTACTACACCGGCGCCTCCTCCAACTACGGGAAGTTCAGCAACCCGGACTTCGACAAGCTCGTCGACGAGGCCAACCAGGAGGGTGACGCGGCCAAGGCGATCACCAAGTTCCAGGACGCCGAGAAGATCCTCGTGGCCCAGATGCCGGCCATCCCGCTCTGGTACCAGAACGGCAGTGCAGGCTACGCCGAGCGGCTCTCCGACGTGGCGCTCAACCAGTTCAGCGTCCCGGTCTACAACGAGATCAAGGTCAGCTGACCCTCCTACGGATCGGACCTGGAGCAGTCCATGGGACGTTACGTGATCCGGCGGCTGCTCCAGATGATCCCGGTGTTCATCGGCAGCACGTTCCTGATCTTCTTCATGGTGTACGCGCTCGGCGACCCCGTCGCCGCCCTCTTCGGCGACAAGGCCCCCGACCCCGCCACCGCCGCACGCATCCGCAAGGACCTCTACCTCGACCAGCCGCTGTGGAAGCAGTACCTCCACTACATGGGGCAGATCTTCCAGGGCGACTTCGGCACGGCCTTCAACGGCCAGAAGGTCACCGAGCTGATGTCCACGGCCTTCCCCGTCACCCTGCGCCTGACCATCGTCGCGATCATCATCGAGATCATCGTCGGCATCACCCTCGGCGTGGTCAGCGGCCTGCGCCGCGGCAAGGCCATCGACACCACCCTGCTCGTGCTCACCCTGGTCGTCATCTCCGTGCCGACCTTCGTGACCGGCTACCTGCTGCAGTTCGTCCTCGGGGTCAAATGGGGCTGGGTCCGGCCCACCGTCTCGCCGAGCGCCCCCTTCGACGAGCTGATCCTGCCCGGCGTGGTGCTCGCGCTCGTCTCCCTCGCGTACGTCACCCGGCTCTCGCGCACCTCCATCGCCGAGAACGTCCGGGCCGACTACGTCCGCACCGCCATCGCCAAGGGGCTGCCGCGCCGCCGGGTCATCACCCGCCACCTGCTGCGCAACTCGCTCATCCCCGTCGTCACGTTCATCGGCACCGACATCGGCGCCCTGATGGGCGGCGCCATCGTCACCGAGCGGATCTTCAACATCCACGGGGTCGGCTACCAGCTCTACCAGGGCATCCTGCGCAACAACTCGCCCACGGTCGTCGGCTTCGTGACCATCCTCGTCATCGTCTTCCTGCTGGCGAACCTGCTCGTCGACCTGCTGTACGCGGTCCTGGACCCGAGGATCCGCTATGCCTGAGCCGTACGACCCGCTCCAGCCCGGGGACCGGGAGGCCATCGCCCCGACGGGGCAGGGGGGAAGCATGGACCTCGCACTGGAAGAGGCCGAGAGCCTGGAGAAGAACCTCACACCGGCCGGGGGCCCCGGACCCGCCGAGAAGGCCCGCTCCCTCTGGAGCGACGCCTGGCACCAACTGGCCCGCAACCCCGTCTTCGTCGTCTCGGCGCTGCTGATCCTCTTCCTCGTAGCCATCGCGATCTGGCCCCAGCTCATCGCCGGCGGCGACCCGCTGAAGTGCGACCTGTCCAAGTCCCAGCAGGGCTCCGCCCCCGGCCACCCCTTCGGCTACGACACCCAGGGCTGCGACGTCTACACCCGTACCGTCTACGGCGCCCGCGCCTCCATCACCGTCGGCGTCTGCGCCACCCTCGGCGCCGCCCTCCTCGGCTCCGCACTGGGCGGACTCGCGGGCTTCTTCGGCGGCTGGGGCGACGCCCTGCTCTCCCGGGTCGCGGACATCTTCTTCGGCATCCCCGTCGTCCTCGGCGGGCTGGTCTTCCTGTCCGTCGTCACCAGCAGCACCGTCTGGCCCGTCGTCGGCTTCATCGTGCTCCTCGGCTGGCCGCAGATCGCCCGCATCGCCCGCGGCTCCGTGATCACCGCCAAACAGAACGACTACGTACAGGCCGCCCGCGCCCTCGGCGCAGGCAACGCCCGGAT
The DNA here is from genome assembly GCF_040647115.1 of Streptomyces sp. NPDC044571. NCBI lineage: Bacteria > Bacillati > Actinomycetota > Actinomycetes > Kitasatosporales > Streptomycetaceae > Streptomyces > Streptomyces sp. NPDC044571. The sequence continues at coordinate 44,646 of NZ_JBEZBN010000045.1, read as the reverse complement.
GCTGCTGCGGCACGTCGCCCCCAACGCCGTCGCCCCGGTCATCGTCGTCGCCACCATCGCGCTCGGCACCTACATCGCGCTGGAGGCCACCCTCTCCTTCCTCGGCGTGGGCCTGCGCCCGCCCACCGTCTCCTGGGGCATCGACATCTCCAACGCGGCCTCCCAGATCCGCAACGCCCCGCACATGCTGCTCTACCCGGCGGGCGCGCTGAGCCTGACCGTGCTGGCGTTCATCATGCTCGGCGACGCCGTCCGCGACGCCCTCGACCCCAAACTGCGCTGAGGAGCCCTGCCGCCATGCTGCTCGAAGTGCGCGACCTGCACGTGGAATTCAGGACGCGCGACGGTGTCGCCAAGGCCGTCAACGGAGTGAACTACTCGGTGGACGAGGGCCAGACCCTCGCCGTGCTCGGCGAGTCCGGCTCGGGCAAATCGGTGACCGCGCAGGCCGTGATGGGGATCCTCGACATGCCGCCCGGCCGGATCGCGGGCGGCGAGATCCTGTTCAAGGGCAGGAACCTGCTCACCATGAAGGAGGAAGAGCGGCGCAAGGTCCGCGGCGCCGAGATGGCGATGATCTTCCAGGACGCCCTGTCCTCGCTGAACCCCGTCCTGAGCGTGGGCGCCCAACTGGGGGAGATGTACGAAGTCCACCGCGGCATGTCCCGCAAGGACGCCCGGGCCAAGGCCGTCGAGCTGATGGACCGCGTGAAGATCCCGGCGGCCCGGCAGCGGGTGGGGGACTACCCGCACCAGTTCTCCGGAGGAATGCGCCAGCGCATCATGATCGCGATGGCGATGGCCCTGGAACCCTCCCTGATCATCGCGGACGAGCCGACGACCGCCCTGGACGTCACCGTCCAGGCCCAGGTGATGGACCTGCTCGCCGAGCTCCAGCGCGAGCTCAACATGGGGCTCATCCTGATCACCCACGACCTCGGCGTCGTCGCCGACGTGGCCGACCAGATCGCCGTCATGTACGCCGGCCGGATCGTCGAGTCCGCCCCCGTCCACGAGATCTACAAGGCCCCTGCCCACCCGTACACGCGGGGCCTGCTGGACTCCATCCCGCGTCTGGACCAGAAGGGCCAGGAGCTGTACGCCATCAAGGGCCTGCCCCCGAACCTCCTCGCCATCCCGCCCGGCTGCGCCTTCAACCCGCGCTGCCCGATGGCCCAGCCGGTCTGCCGCACCGACGTGCCGCCGCTGTACGAGGTGACCGAGTCCGCGGTGCCCCGGTCGAGCGCCTGCCACTTCTGGAAGGAGTGCCTCCGTGGCTGAGACCATCCTGGAGGTCCGCGGCCTGGTCAAGCACTACCCGCTGACCCGGGGCATCCTGTTCAAGAAGCAGGTCGGCGCGGTCAAGGCCGTCGACGGCGTCTCCTTCGGCCTCGCCCAGGGGGAGACCCTGGGCATCGTCGGCGAATCGGGCTGCGGCAAGTCCACCGTCGCCAGGATGCTGGTCAATCTGGAACGCCCGACCGCCGGGGCGATCTCGTACAAGGGCGAGGACATCACGCGACTGTCCGGCAGGGCCCTCAAGGCCGTGCGCCGCAACATCCAGATGGTGTTCCAGGACCCGTACACCTCGCTGAACCCGCGCATGACGGTCGGCGACATCATCGGGGAGCCGTACGAGATCCACCCCGAGGTGGCTCCGAAGGGTGATCGGCGCCGCAAGGTCCAGGAGCTCCTGGACGTGGTCGGCCTCAACCCCGAGTACATCAACCGCTATCCGCACCAGTTCTCCGGCGGCCAGCGCCAGCGCATCGGCATCGCCCGCGGCCTCGCGCTCAACCCGGAGATCATCATCTGCGACGAGCCGGTCTCCGCGCTCGACGTGTCGGTGCAGGCGCAGGTCATCAACCTGATGGAGAAGCTCCAGGACGAGTTCAACCTGTCCTACGTCTTCATCGCGCACGACCTGTCGATCGTCCGGCACATCTCGGACCGGGTCGGCGTCATGTACCTCGGCCGGGTGGTGGAGATCGGCACCGACACCCAGATCTACGACCACCCCACCCACCCCTACACCCAGGCGCTGCTCTCCGCCGTCCCGGTGCCCGATCCGGAGGCCCGCGCCCACCGCGAGCGGATCATCCTCAGCGGGGACGTCCCCTCACCGGCCAACCCGCCCTCGGGCTGCCCCTTCCGCACCCGCTGCTGGAAGGCCCAGCGCCGCTGCGCCGAGGAGGTCCCGCTCCTCGCGGTCCCGGAGGCCTTCCCCTCCGGTCCGGCCGCCCACCCCTCGGCGTGCCACTTCGCCGCGGAGAAACAGGTGGTGCCGCCCGCGGGGGAACTCGCGCCGCCGCCCGCGCCGCCGCCCGCCGCGCCGACACACCTGACGGACGAGTAGCGGGTACCGCTCATTTCTCGCCACCCGCGTGAATACGCCGCGTGGCGCGATCCGTCAGTCCGCCGTCGGCGGCAACACGGTTTACGTGCAGGCAACTTGACCGTTTCTGCCCCGAGATCTGCGGCGGGCAGCCTGAAGCCGTGCGGCCGTGCGGGTGCCGACAGCCGGCCGGGGAGGCGTACAGACTCCCCGGCCGGCCTCCCCCGTGACCCTGCGCATGCGCGGCGTGCGCCCCTCGTGCTGCCGGAATTCGATCGATGCGCTGGTACGGATAGTTATGATCCGTAGCGCACGGTGGGTATGACTCCGCCGAGCACTGAGTACGAGTACGCGTACCGATGTCCGCTCGACGTGGAGGTGAAACGCCGTGGCACTCTCGATCTCGGCTGTGGTGCTGCTGGCGATCGTCGTCTTCCTGCTGGTCCGCAGGTCGGGCCTGAAGGCGGGACACGCCGTTGTCTGTGTGCTCCTCGGTTTCTACCTGGCGAGTTCGACCATCGCCCCGACCCTGAGCCAGCTCACCACGAATGTGGCGAGCGTGATCAGTGGCCTCAAGTTGTAGGCGGGGCCTCGTAGTCTTGGCTCCATGAACGGTCTTCCCGCCCGTCGGCTGCTCCTGGTGCACGCGCACCCGGACGACGAGTCGATCAACAACGGCGTCACCATGGCCAAGTACGCGGCCGAGGGTGCGCACGTCACCCTGGTGACCTGCACCCTCGGCGAGGAGGGCGAGGTCATCCCGCCGGAGCTGGCCCACCTGGCGGCCGACCGGGACGACGCCCTCGGCGCCCACCGCGTCGGCGAGCTCGCCGCCGCCATGGCGGAACTGGGCGTCACCGACCACCGGTTCCTCGGCGGCCCCGGCCGCTTCCGGGACTCCGGGATGATGGGGGCCGAGCAGAACCGCCGCCCCGGCTCCTTCTGGTCCGCCGACGTGGACGAGGCCGCCGCGCACCTCGTCGAGGTGATCCGCGAGCTGCGCCCTCAGGTCCTGGTCACCTACGACCCCGACGGCGGGTACGGGCACCCCGACCACATCCAGGCCCACCGCGTCGCCATGCGCGCCGCGGAGCTCGCCGCCGAGCCCGCGTACCGCCGCGACCTCGGCGAGGCGCACGCCATCGAGAAGACCTACTGGAACCGCGTCCCGCGCTCCGTGGTCGAGGAGGGCTTCGCCCGCCTGCGGGCGGCCGCCGGGGACAAGGCGCCCTTCCCGGGGCTGGCTTCGCCCGAGGACGTGCCCGGCGTCGTCGACGACGAGCTGATCACCGCGGAGATCGCCGCCGACGAGTCGTTCGTCGCGGCCAAGGCGGCCGCCATGCGGGCCCATGCCACGCAGATCGCCGTGGACGGGCCCTTCTTCGCCCTCTCCAACGACCTTGCGCAGCCGCTGTTCGCCCGCGAGTACTACCAGCTGGTCGCCGGCCGGGCCGGTGCCCCCGCCGGGGAGCGCGAGCAGGACCTCTTCGCGGGGGTGCAGGCGTGACCGGAACCCTGTCCCCGGGCCGGATCGCCGTCCTGCTCGGGCTGTTGGCCGCGGGGCTGCTGACCGGCGGGGCCGGCTGGCTCGTCGTGGACCTGTGGTCCCCGGGCGGGCTGCTGCTCGCCCTGCTGGCCTTGTTCGGGCTGTTCCTCGGAGGGCGGATCGCCGTCGGAACCGGGCTCGGCGTGGGCGCGGGAGCCCTCGGCTGGTTCCTCGCGTACGTGGTGCTCAGCGTGCCGCGCCCCGAGGGGGACTTCCTGCTCGGTTCGTCCGGAATCGGTGTGTACGCCTACCTTTTGGGCGGTGCTGTGCTGGCTGTGATCTGTGCCACGCTGCGGAGTCCGTTCGACCGGCCGGTTCCGGCCGCGCGGGCCGGTAAGTGACGTGCCGTTGAACTCGGTCGGGGTGTGTGTTCCCGGCGGTTGGGCGCGGGCGCGGACGGCCTCCGGAGGGTGCGCGGAGGGGCCCAAGAGGAACCTCGGATTCCCCTAGGTCAGTTGCGTGCGGGCGGCGGCCAGTATGGTGGTCGGGCCGCCGAGCTGCCCGCGCACGGTATGACGGGCGGCGGAGCCAACCGGGAGAACCTGCCTTGAGTCGTGAAACCGACAGTTCGTCCTCCGGGCCCCAGGGGCGCGGTGGAGCCGCCTACCCCTCGGGTACGCCGCCGTATGGAGCCGGCCAGAACCCGTCCACGGCTGTGGTTCCCCGGCGGGCCGCGGCGACTGCCTCGGAGGAGAACTCTGTGACCTCGAACCCGTCCACGCCCGACACCGACGGACCGAAGACCGAGACCACCCTGACGACCCGGATCCGGATCAACATCCCGGGTTCGCGGCCGATCCCGCCGGTGGTCGTACGCAAGCCGATGGCGGCCGCCGCCGAGCCGGAGGCCGAGCCCGAGACCGCGCCGGCCGCGGCGGAGCCCGCACCGGCCGAGCCGGAGGAGGCGGCGGCCAGCAACTGGTTCGCCCCCCGCAAGCCGGCCGGCGGGACGCCCGCAGCCGGTCCGGCACCGGCTCCCGGCTCCGCGCCGGCGCCCGGTCCTGCGCCCGCGCTGCCCACCCGTACCCCGTCCGCGCCCGCGGCGGGCCCCGCGCCCGCGCTGCCGACGCGCACCCCGTCCGCCCCGGCGGCGCCGCTGCCCACCCGCACCCCGGCCCCGCCGCCGGGCCCGGCCGGTCCGCGCCCGGGCGCCCCCGGCGCGGGCTTCGCCCCGGGCGTTCCCGGCGCCCCCGCAGGCCCCGGCTCTCCCGCAGGCCCCGGTGCCCCCGGCGCCGCCGGACCGCGTACGGGTGCGCCCGCGGGGCCGGGCTTCGACACGCCCGCCGGCGGCTTCCCGCCCCCGGCCCCGCTCGGCGGCGGCTACCGCCCCGGCGGTCCCGCCGGCTCCCGGCCCGAGCCGCCCTACTCCGACGGCGGCCCCTCCACCGAGGCGTTCCCCGCGTACGGCGGCGGCCCCGCGGGCCCCGCAGGCCCCGCCGGACCGGCGGGCCCCACCGGCGGCCCCGCCCTCGGCAGCGTCCCCGTGGGCGCCCCCCACGCCGACGCGGCACCCCGCTGGCCCGGCCCCGGGCTCGACGACCCACTGCCGACCCCGGTTCCCGCACCGGGTCCGGGCGCGGCCGGCGCCGCCCGCCCCGCCCCGAAGCCGGCCTCCTCCGTTAAGCCGACCAAGATCAAGCGGGGCCGCTCCCGCCTGGTCGTGATCGGCGGCGGTCTCATCGCCCTCGTCGGCGTCGCGTACGGCGCCGGGCTGCTCCTGAACCACTCCGACGTCCCCAAGGGCACCACCGTCCTCGGCGTCGACATCAGCGGCAGCCGCGACGAGGCCGTCGCCAAGCTCCAGACGGCCTTCGGCAACCGCGCCGCCGCCCCGCTCCAGCTGACCGTCGCCGGCAAGCAGGTCGAGCTCAAGCCGGAGAAGGCCGGCCTGAGCCTGGACAGCCAGACCACCGTCCGCAACGCCGCGGGCAGCGACTACAACCCCGTCACGGTGATCGGCTCGCTCCTGGGCCAGGAGCGCGTCGCCGAGCCCGTGATGCCGGTCGACGAGGAGAAGCTCCAGGTCGCCCTCCAGGAACTGGCGGGGACCGCGGGCACCGCCACCGAGGGCACCATCAAGTTCGACACCGGCAAGCCCGTCGCCGTCCCCGGCAAGGCCGGCACGACCCTCGACGCGGACGCCTCGGCCGACCTGGTCACCAAGGCCTTCCGCACCATGGTCGCCACCGGGAAGGCGGACCCCGTCGAACTCCCCACGACCACCAAGGAGCCGGCGGTCAACCAGGCCGAACTGGACCGGGCGATGAAGGAGTTCGCCGAGCCCGCGATGTCCGGCATCGCCACCGTCAAGGCGGGCAACAAGTCCCTCGCCTTCGGCGCCAAGTCCCTGCCCAAGATCCTCAGCATGCAGGTCGTGGACGGCCACCTGGTCGAGAAGTACGACCTGGAGGCGCTCAAGGCGACCTACGGCAACACCTTCGACGGCGTCCTGGTCATGCGCGGCACCGGCGAGAAGACCGCGGTCACCCCGCAGGACGTGGCCGGGGCCCTCGGCAAGGCACTGCGCGGCAAGACCCCGGCCGAGCGGACCGCCACCATCGACACCAACGCGAGCTGACGCACGGCCACGGCGCAGCACCCCGCGGACGAAGCCCCGCCCCCCGGGAGGCGGGGCTTCGCCGTAACGTCACATCTGCGGCATGACATCCGTCATCCGCTGGTCACGACCGCAGACACTGCCGCGCGCACCCCCGTACGGGGGATTCTTCCCTCATGACGACGACGACCCCGGCGCACACCACCGCCGCCCGAGCCACCGCACCCGGTGCCGGCCCCGTGGTGAGCTTCCACGACGTGACCAAGAGCTACGGTGCGGTCCGCGCGGTCGACGGCCTCTCCCTGGAGCTCCACCCGGGCGAGACCGTCGCACTGCTCGGCCCGAACGGCGCCGGCAAATCCTCCACCCTCGACCTGCTGCTCGGCCTGCGCCCCGCCGACTCCGGCACCGTCCGGCTCTTCGGCGCCACCCCGCGCGAGGCCATCGCGGCCGGCCGGGTCGGCGCGATGCTGCAGAGCGGCGGCCTGATGGAGGACGTGACCGTACGCGAGGTCGTCACCCTCGGCTGCGCCCTGCACCCCCGCCCGTACCCCGTGGAGGAGGTGCTCAGCCGCGCCGGCATCGCCGAGATCGCGGGCCGGCTCGTCAACAAGCTCTCCGGCGGCCAGGAGCAGCGGGTCCGCTTCGCCCTCGCCACCGCCGGCCACAACGACCTCATCGTCCTCGACGAGCCCACGACCGGCATGGACGTGACCTCCCGCCAGGCCTTCTGGGCCACCATGCGGGAACAGGCGGCCCAGGGCCGCACGGTCCTGTTCGCCACCCACTACCTGGAGGAGGCCGACGCGATCGCCGACCGCGTCCTCGTCCTCAACAAGGGCCGGCTGCTCGCCGACGGCACCGCCGCCGAGATCAAGGCCAAGGCCGGCGCCCGCCGGATCGCCTTCGACCTCACCGGCGAAGGCGTCGACGAGACGGCGCTGCGCGCCCTCCCGTACCTGACCGGCTACGCACGCCACGGCGACACCGTGCGCCTCCAGTCCAGCGACGCCGACGCGACGGTCCACGCCGTCTACGCCCTCGGCCTCTACCCCCGCAACCTGGAAGTCGCCGGACTGGGCCTGGAGCAGGCCTTCATCGCCCTCACCGAGGCCGAGGAGGCCGAATAACCATGCTGACCACCGGAATGACCAAGCTCGTCGCGCTTGAGATCCGCCGCGCCCTGCGCAACAAGAAGTACCTGTTCTTCACCGTCCTCTACCCGGCCGCCCTCTTCCTGATGCTCGGCGGCACCCTGGACGGCACGACGAAGGTCATGGGAACCCAACTGACCATGCCCGCCTTCTACATGGTCGCCATGGCCTCCTTCGGCGCCCTGACCGCCGTCCTGGTGGGCAACAGCGAGCGCATCGCCAAGGAGCGCGAGAAGGGCTGGGTCCGCCAGCTGCGGCTGACTGCCCTGCCCGGCCGCGGCTACGTCCTCGCGAAGACGGCGAGCGCCGGGGTGCTGTCCCTGCCCGCGATCCTCGTCGTTTTCGCAGTCGCCGCAGGCATCAAGGGCGTACGGTTCGAGGCCTGGCAGTGGCTCGCCCTGACGGGCTCCATCTGGGCCGGCAGTCTCGTCTTCGCCGCGCTCGGCGTGGCCATCGGCTACATGGCGAACGGCGACACCGTCCGCCCCCTCACGATGCTGGTGTACTTCGGCCTGTCGATCCTCGGCGGCCTGTGGATGCCCACCGCCAACTTCCCGCAGTGGCTCCGGAACATCTGCGAGTGGCTGCCGACCCGGGCGTACGCGGGCCTCGGCCAGGCCATCGAACTGGGTGGCGCGCCCCACCTGAAGGACGTGGCCGTGCTCGCGGTCTACTTCGCAGTGTTCACCGGTGCCGCCGCCTGGCTGTACCGCAAGGACTCACTGAAGGCTTGAACCCGTGGCACTGACGCAGGAACCCCCAGGCTTGAGCCGCATCGGACAGGCACCGGAGACCACCACGCACAAGGTGGTGAAGAGCCTCTGGATCGCCATCTGGCTCTTCTACCTCAGCGCCCCCGTCACCGACCTGGTCAGCGGGGGACACAGCACCGGGGCCCGGGTCCTCGGAGGACTGGGCCTGGTGGCCTTCACCTCCTGGTACCTGGTGCTGGTCTTCCGCACGGTCCGGCAGATGGCGGTGCCGAAGGTCCTGGTCTCCGTGGCGGTGCTCGCCGCGCAGGCCACCGTGCTGTCGCTGACCCTGGGCCGCGAGTGGCTGGTGCTCTTCGTCTACGTGTCCATCTCCTCCGGGGCCGCGCTGCCGGGGGAGTACTCCCGCTGGACGGTGCCGGGCGCGACCGCGCTGATGATGGTGGTGGCCCCGGCGCTGCCCGGCTGGGACGCCTACCTGGCCGGGCTGGTGGTCCCCGCCCTGATGGGCGGGTTCGCGATGGTCGGCATCCGGGCGATGATCCGGACCACCATCGAACTGCGTGAGGCGCGCGCCACGGTGGCGCAGCTCGCGGCGAACGAGGAACGCCTGCGCATGGCCCGGGACCTGCACGACCTGCTGGGCCACTCGCTGTCCCTGATCACGCTGAAGAGCGAGCTGGCGGGACGGATGCTGCCCGAGCGGCCGGAGGCGGCGGCCCAGCAGGTGGCGGACATCGAGCGGGTCAGCCGCCAGGCGCTGGTCGACGTACGGGAGGCCGTGAGCGGCTACCGGAGGGCGACCCTGCCCGGCGAACTGGCCGGTGCGCGCACCGCCCTGACGGCGGCGGGCGTAGCGGCGGACCTTCCGGCCGAGCCCGAGGACGACCTCCCGGAGGAGGCCGAGGCGGCCCTCGCCTGGTCGCTGCGCGAGGCGGTGACCAACGTGGTCCGCCACAGCGGGGCCAAGCGGTGCACGGTCACGCTGGAGACCCGGCAGACCCTGGCGGGCCGGCTGGTGGAGCTGACGGTGTCGGACGACGGCGGCGGCGGGTCCGCCGCCCACGGCAACGGCCTGACCGGCCTGACCGAACGCCTGGAGGCGGTCGGCGGCACCCTGTCCGCCGGTCCGACGGGCAAGACGGGCTTCCGGCTGGTCGCCCGCGTACCCCTAGGATCGGGATCATGACCCCACGCCCCATCCGGATCCTCCTGGCCGAGGACCAGTCCATGGTCCGGGAGGCCCTCGCAGCCCTGCTCGGCCTGGAGCCGGACATCGAGGTCCTGGCCCAGGTCGCCCGCGGCGACGAGGTGGTGGCGGCGGCCCGCGCCCACGACGTGAACGTCGCGCTGCTGGACATCGAGATGCCCGGCATGACGGGCATAGAGGCGGCGGCGGCCCTGCGCTCCGAGCTCCCCGGCCTGCGGATCGTCATCCTGACCACCTTCGGGCGCCCCGGGTACCTGCGCGGGGCGATGGAGGCCGGCGCGTCGGCCTTCCTGGTCAAGGACGCCCCGGCCGCCCAGCTCGCCGAGGCGGTGCGCAAGGTCCTCGCCGGCGAGCGGGTCATCGACCCCACACTCGCGGCGGCGGCCCTCGCGGAGGGCGCGAACCCGCTGACCGACCGGGAGCGGGAGGTCCTGCGGGCGGCGGAGGACGGCGCGACCAACGCCGAACTCGCGGCGCGCCTGCACCTGTCCCAGGGCACGGTCCGCAACTACCTCTCGACCGCGATCCAGAAACTGGCCTCCCGCAACCGGACGGAAGCCGCCCGCGTGGCCCGCGAAAAGGGCTGGCTCTAGACGGGTCAGTTCAGGAGGGCGCGGGCCGAGGCGGCCTCGCGGTGGATGCGGAGCGCGGCATCGGCGTCCACCGCCTGCACCACCTCCGCGTACGCGTCGAGCTCCGACGCCCCCGCGAGGAACTCCCCCCGCTCCACCAGCAACCGCGCCCGCTCGTAGCGCAGCGAGGCCGCGTGCGACGGCAGCAGCAGGGACAGGTCCACCGCCCACAGCGCGACGGCCGACTGCTCGGGCCGGGTCGCGGCCCACGCCCGGACGTTGTTCAGGATCCGCTGCACGATGTCCAACGTACGGGCCGGCTCCCGCGGCGCCCCCGCCGCCAGCTCCGCCGGCCCCGCCCCGAGGGACGCGCCACCCGCGAAGGGGTCCGCCACGACACCCTCCTCCGGGTCCCCGAAGCCCACCACGAAGTGCCCCGGCAGCCCCAGCCCGTACACCGGCGCTCCCGCCCGCCGCGCCACCTCCATCCACACCACCGACAGCAGGATCGGCAGCCCGCGCCGCCGCCGCAGCACCTCGTGCAGGAGGGAGGAGGAGAGCCGGTCGTAGTCCGCGGGGGTGCCGTGGAAACCGAGCCGTCCGCCCAGCAGTTCCGCGACCGCCGAGGCCCAGGCCTTCCCGCCGCGCAGTCCGTACGGCAGCATCCCCGCCAGCCGGTCCAGCTCGATCTGCGCCCGGTCCATGGCCCGTTCGTCCAGGTCCGGGTCCGCCTCGGCGGCCAGCAGCAGGCACAGCAGGGCCAGGTCGGGCCGCTCCGAGCGGGCCTCCCGGGCGAACTCCCCGCGCCACGGCGAGCTCACGGCGCCGCCCGGTAGTGGTGGTACGCGTGGTGCAGGGCGAAGCCCAGCGGCTCGTACAGCGCCAGCGCCCCCGCGTTGTCCGTCTCCACCTGGAGCCAGGCCGCCGAGGCGCCCTCCTCCAGCGCCCGCCGCGCCAGTGCTGCCATCACCGCCGTCGCCAGGCCCTCGCGCCGGTGCGCGGGGTCGACTTCGACCGCCGCGAAGCCGGCCCACCGGCCGTCCACCACCAGCCGTCCGATCGCCCGCCCGGGCACCGCCGCGAACCACACGGACTCCCCGGCCGCCAGCACCTTCCGCGCCGCCGCCGGATCCTCGACCCGGCCGTAGCGTGCCAGCCAGTCCTCGTCGGGGGCGCGGGTCAGCCGGACCTGCGCCACGTCCGCCTCCACGTCCGCGACCGGGGCGAGGGCCGCGATCCGGACCTCCGCCGACACCTCGTTCACCCAGCCCCGGCGCTCCAGCTCGGCACACAGCATCTCCTGGGTGCCGGCCGCCCCCGTGGCGGCCTGTACATACGCCGGAAGATCTCGTTCCGCGTACCAGGACGTCACTCGCGCGAGTGCTTCGTCCAGCGGTATGCCCGGGTCGCCGAGGGGCAGCACGGAGTTGGCCCGGCGGGTGAACCCGGCCGACGCCCGCAGGGTCCAGTCGCCCAGCGGTTCGCTCTCCAGCGGCTGCCAGGCCCGCGCACCCACCCGCGCCAGCTCCTCGAAGGAGGCGGCGGGACCGCGCCGCCGGGCCGGTGCGGGCGGCACGACCTTGCCCGCCACCAGGGAGGATTCCGGGATGCGGACGGACTCGCCGTTCTTTCGTGTGATCGTCAGCACACCCTGGTCCCACGATGTGAGAACCCCTACCGTGTCGGTGAACGCCGACGACCCGCTCGTCCCGTTCTCCACCCGTCGTACGGATACTCGTTTACCCACGTCAGCGCGGGTAATACGGATCTCCAACAGTCCACCGGCAGTGATTTCCACAGCTCTGTCCGCCCCTCCTGTTCGGATCGTGCCCGGGAACGGAGATACTAGGCGTGGGCATCGACGACGCCGCGCTCCCGCGCGATATGGAAAGCCCTACCGAGGAGGAACGAGAGCGTGACCTACGTCATCGCGGAGCCTTGTGTCGACGTCAAGGACAAGGCATGCATCGAAGAGTGCCCCGTCGACTGCATCTACGAGGGCCAGCGGTCCTTGTACATCCACCCGGACGAATGCGTCGACTGTGGTGCGTGTGAGCCGGTCTGCCCGGTCGAGGCCATTTTCTACGAGGACGACACTCCGGAGGAGTGGAAGGACTACTACAAGGCGAACGTCGAGTTCTTCGACGAGCTCGGTTCGCCCGGCGGTGCTTCCAAGCTGGGTCTGATCGAACGCGATCACCCCTTCATCGCCGCGCTGCCGCCCATGGGCGAGGGCCACTGACGGTCACCGCCCCTGGGCGTCCCCCCGGACCGAGTCCGGGGGAGGATGGTGTGCCTCGGTCCCGTACGGCCTTGTGCCGCGCGGGACCGAGCCGTTTCCGCAGTCCCCGCACGAGATGAGAGCAGAGAGCACCGTGGCCGCCGTATCCGCACGTCTTCCCGCCTTCCCCTGGGACAAGCTGCAGCCGTACAAGGCGACGGCGGCGGCCCACCCCGACGGCATCGTCGACCTGTCCGTCGGCACGCCCGTCGACCCGGTGCCGCAGCTGATCCAGGAGGCCCTGGTCGCGGCAGCCGACTCGCCGGGCTACCCCACGGTGTGGGGAACGGCGGCCCTGCGCGACGCGATCACCGGCTGGCTGCACGGCCGCCTCGGTGCGAGCGCCGCCGGACACCGCAACGTCCTGCCGGTCGTCGGCTCGAAGGAACTGGTGGCCTGGCTGCCGACCCAGCTGGGTCTGGGCGCCGGCGACAAGGTCGCCTACCCGCGGCTCGCCTACCCCACGTACGAGGTCGGCGCGCGGCTGTGCGGCGCCGAGGCCGTCGTCTACGACGACCCGACGGAGCTGGACCCGGCCGGCGTGAAGCTGCTGTGGCTGAACTCCCCGTCCAACCCCACCGGGAAGGTCATCCCGAAGGAAGAGCTGGTCCGGATCGTCGCCTGGGCGCGCGAGCACGGCATCCTGCTCTTCAGCGACGAGTGCTACCTGGAGCTGGGCTGGGAGGCCGAGCCGGTCTCCGTCCTCCACGACGACGTGTGCGGCGGCTCCTACGAGGGCATCGTGGCCGTCCACTCCCTCTCCAAGCGCTCCAACCTGGCCGGCTACCGGGCCGCGTTCATCGCGGGCGACGCGGAGGTGCTCGGCGAGCTGCTGGAGATCCGCAAGCACGGCGGCATGATGACCCCGGCCCCCGTCCAGGCGGCCACCGTGGCGGCGCTAGGCGACGACGTGCACGTCGAGGAGCAGCGCGGGCGCTACGCCGCCCGGCGCGAGGCGCTGCGGGCGGCCCTGGAGGCCCACGGCTTCCGGATCGAGCACAGCGAGGCCAGCCTCTACCTGTGGGCCACCCGGGACGAGCCCTGCTGGGACACGGTGGCCCACCTCGCCGGCCTCGGCATCCTGGTCGCGCCGGGCGACTTCTACGGAGAGGCGGGCGCCCGGTTCGTGCGGGTCGCCTTCACGGCGACCGACGAACGCGTCGAGGCGGCGGTCAAGCGCCTGTCCTGAGCGAGCGGTACGGACGAAGCCCGAGGGGGCCGGGAGCAGGTGCTCCCGGCCCCCTCGGCCGTCGTGCGGGGCGGCGGATCAGCCGCCGAGGACCGGCAGGCCGCCGGGCAGCGGCAGCCCCTGGGTGGGAACGGCACCGGTCACGGTGTCGGTCGCCACCGCGTCGGTCGGCAGCCCCTTCGCCGGCAGTCCGCCGAGCAGGGAGCCCGCGGTGTCGGCGACCTCGCCGGGGGCGCCCGGCAGGGTCTTGGCGGCGGTGTCCGTGGCCGTCGTGGCGGCGGCCTCACCGGTGCCGACAGCCTCGCTCGCGGCACCCGTCGCCTGCGCGGTGTCCGGGCTGGTGAGCGCGCCCAGCTGCGGCACGGACTCCAGGCCTGCGGCGCTGGCCGCGCCGGCCGCACCGACCACGGGAGCGGCCCCGGCTGCGAGCAGCAGCGCGGTACGGGCGATCCGGCGGGTCAGGGGGAGGGACATGTTGCTCCTAAGCGGTAGCGGCTGAGTACGCCGGTACAACCCCCCGGGGGCGGGGATGAGTTGCGGAGCCCGCGGGTAAAGGATCGGTAACGCATCGTTTAATCCGCTTCCGCGACAAGCCCATTGGTGGCGCCCCGACCGGCTCCCACCTGGGGTTCCGTGCTTTCCGGAGCCGATCGGCCCGCTCGCCGGGCCGCCCCCGCACGGGGGACGCCTCGTACGGGTGCCCGGTCGGGTCAGCGGGCCACGAAGATCCGCACCTCGTCGGGCTCCGCGTTGTGCGGGTCGCCGTCGCCGGACTTCGCGCCGCGGCCGCCCTTCTGCTGCCACTGGCCCTTCGCCTCGCCGGCTATCCACCCCCGCCAGGCGTACGACACCCGGGCGATGTTCATCCCCCGCGCGTTGGCCACAGCCCAGCCGGCCATCGCCCGGCTGCCACGGGCGGCCGACTCGCCGCCGTCCCGCTTCTCCACCAGGGTGACCTCGGCCTCCTTGATCTCCCGGCCCGTGACCGCGGTCGCGGCGGGCTCCTTCGGCGCCGTGTGCAGCCCGTCCTTGCCGAAGATCCGGTTCAGCTCCGCCCGCACCTTCTCCGGATTGCCGGGCCCGGTGGGCGCGGGGCCGCCGCAGGACAGTTCGCCGTCGCCCGCGAGGGCGCCCGTCACCACGGCCGCGTCCGGCTCGTGCTTCGCGTACGCCTGGGGAAAGCCGCTGAGCTGCACCTGCTGCGCGGCCTCGGTCAGCGGGAGCCGCGCCCAGCCCTTCACCTCGACCAGCCGCTCGTAGAAGATCCCGGCCGAGTACACCGGGTCCATGATCTGCTGCGGGGTGCCCCAGCCCTGCGAGGGCCGCTGCTGGAACAGGCCGAGCGAATCCCGGTCGCCGTGGTCGAGGTTGCGCAGCGCCGACTCCTGCATGGCCGTCGCCAGCGCGATGGTCACGGCCCGGTCCGGCAGCCCCCTGGCCACCCCGACGGCGGCTATCGTCGCCGCGTTCGCCGCCTGCTCCGGGGACATGTCGTACGAGTCCCGGGGCCCCACCCGCGCCGTGCAGTGCGGAGCTCCGCCTCCGCCGACCGTCGAGTCGTACTGCACGGCGAGGTAGCCGATCAACGCGCACAGGACGAGCAGGCCGGCCGCCGTGCGCAGGGGCCGGCGGCGGCGGGGCCGGGGGCGGGGAAGATCGCTCTGGGACACGCCGCCCACCGTACTTGAGCCAGGTGACGCGTCCACCGTCCGGACGTGGGAGGTTCGTCGCAGCCCGGGGCGTTAGGGTCAGAGGCATGTCCGAATCCGAGCTGGACCTCACCCTGGACGCCGCCGAGCTGACCGCCCGGCTCGTCGACATTCCGTCCGTGAGCGGCGACGAGAAGGCCCTCGCCGACCTGGTGGAGCAGGCGCTGCGCGCCCTCCCGCACCTCACGGTGGACCGCTACGGCAACAACGTCGTGGCCCGTACGCACCTCGGCCGCGCCGAGCGCGTCGTCCTGGCCGGGCACCTCGACACCGTGCCGATCGCCGACAACGTCCCGTCCCGCCTCGACGAGAACGACGTCCTGTGGGGCTGCGGCACCACCGACATGAAGTCCGGCGTGGCCGTACAGCTGCGCATCGCCGCGACCGTACCCGAGCCGAACCGCGACCTCACCTTCGTCTTCTACGACCAGGAGGAGGTCGCCTCCGACCTCAACGGCCTCGGCAAGGTCGCCGCCGCCCACCCCGACTGGCTCACGGGCGACTTCGCAGTGCTGCTGGAGCCGTCGAACGGCGAGGTCGAGGGCGGCTGCCAGGGCACCCTGCGCGTCCTGCTCCGCACGGCCGGCGAGCGCGCCCACTCCGCCCGCAGCTGGATGGGCTCCAACGCCATCCACGCGGCGAGCCCGATCCTGGCCAGGCTGGCGGAGTACGAGCCGCGCAAGCCCGTCATCGACGGCCTGGAGTACCACGAGGGCCTCAACGCGGTCCGCATCGAGGGCGGCGTCGCCAACAACGTCATCCCCGACGCGTGCACGGTGACCGTGAACTTCCGCTACGCCCCCGACCGCTCCGAGGCCGAGGCCATCGCGCACGTCCGGGAGGTCTTCGCGGACTGCGGTGTCGCCGAGTTCGTCGTCGACGACTCCTCCGGCGGCGCGCTTCCCGGGCTCTCCCACCCGGCGGCGGCGGCCTTCATGGAGTCGGTCGGCGGCCGGGCCATGCCCAAGTTCGGCTGGACCGACGTCTCCCGCTTCAGCGCACTCGGCGTTCCGGCGGTCAACTACGGCCCGGGGGACGCCCTGCTGGCGCACAAGGTGGACGAGCGGGTGGAGACCAAGGCCATCCTGCACTGCGAGGAACGACTCCGCGCCTGGCTGACCTCCTGAATTCCGCTCCCGGTCACCTTCGTGCGCCTACCCTGATCCAACGATCAGCAGGAGGGAGCACATCATGGGCAACCACCGCAATTCCGACGGGTTCGCTCGTCGCCGGCCCGAGGAGCAGCAGCTCGGGCCGGTGCTGCGCAGGCGGGGCCAGGTGCAGGCGGGCAGTACGACGGACCAGCGGCTGCTGGACTCGGCCGGGCCCTCCGAGTGGGTGCACACCGATCCCTGGCGGGTCCTGCGCATCCAGTCGGAGTTCATCGAGGGCTTCGGCACGCTGGCGGAGCTGCCGCCGGCGATCAGTGTGTTCGGCTCGGCCCGCACCGCCGCGGGCACGCCGGAGTACGAGGCCGGCGAGCGGATCGGCAGCGCTCTCGTCGAGGCCGGCTTCGCGGTGATCACGGGCGGCGGCCCGGGCGCGATGGAAGCCGCCAACAAGGGGGCCCGCGAGGCGAACGGGATCTCGGTCGGACTCGGGATCGAGCTGCCCTTCGAGCAGGGGCTCAACCCGCACGTGGACCTCGGGCTGAACTTCCGGTACTTCTTCGTCCGCAAGACGATGTTCGTGAAGTACAGCCAGGGCTTCGTGGTCCTGCCGGGCGGACTCGGCACGCTGGACGAGTTGTTCGAGGCCCTGACGCTGGTCCAGACCCGGAAGATCACCCGCTTCCCGATCGTGCTGTTCGGCACGGAGTACTGGGGCGGGCTGGTCGACTGGCTGAGGAACACGGTGATCGCCCAGGGGAAGGCGTCCGAGTACGACCTGATGCTCTTCCACGTCACGGACGACGTGGAGGAGGCGGTGTCGCTGGTCAGCAAGGAGGTTGGCGAGGGCACGGGCGAACGCATCGCCCGGGCCGCCACCGAGGAGGCGGCCCGGGAGGCCGGCGACTAGCTCTTGACGCCCCTCTCGCACGGTTCGGCGCCGGGGCGCCTCCCCGGCGCCGAGCGGCTGCGCCCGCCTCCGGCCGCCGGGGCGGCCCGGCAGAGCCCCCGGCGGGTCAGGCCAGGCCCCGGCGGGCGACTGCGGGGGGCCGGTGGCCCTGGATGGACGCCACCATGTCCAGGACCTGCTTCGTCTCGGCCACCTCGTGGACCCGGTAGACCTGGGCGCCGAGCCAGGCGGAGACGGCCGTCGTGGCCAGGGTGCCCAGCAGGCGTTCCTTCACGGGCCGGTCCAGGGTCTCGCCCACGAAGTCCTTGTTGGACAGGGACACCAGCACCGGCCAGCCCGTCTCCGCCATCTCCGCCAGGCGGCGGGTCGCCTCCAGGGAGTGGCGGGTGTTCTTCCCGAAGTCGTGCCCCGGGTCGATCATGATCGAGTCCCGGGGGACCCCCAGCGCCGCCGCCCGCTCGGCCAGCCCGACGGTGACCCGCAGGATGTCCGCCATCACGTCCTCGTACGCGGTCCGGTGCGGGCGGGTGCGCGGCTCGACCCCGCCGGCGTGCGTGCAGACCAGCCCGGCTCCGTGGCGGGCGGCCACCTCCGCCAGCTTCGGATCCACACCGCCCCACGCGTCGTTGAGGAGATCGGCCCCGGCCCCGCAGACCGCCTCGCCGACCTCGTGCCGCCAGGTGTCCACGCTGATCACCACGTCGGGGTGGCGGCGCCGCACCTCGGCCACGAAGCCCACGGTGCGCCGGGCCTCCTCGGCCGCGTCGACATGCTCGCCCGGGCCGGCCTTGACCCCGCCGATGTCGATGATCGCGGCGCCTTCGGCCACGGCCTGCTCGACCCGCTCCAGGGCGGGCTCGTCGCGGAACGTCGCGCCCTGGTCGTAGAAGGAGTCCGGCGTCCGGTTCACGATGGCCATGATCACCGGCTCGTGGGTGTCGAACTCGCGCCTGCCCAGTCGCAGCATTCCGTTCTTTCCTCCTCCGGCGGCCCTCGCGCCTCGCCTGCGACCTTAACCTGGTGACCGGAGTGGGTCCCCCAGGTCCCCGGCAGCTTCTCAGGGAGAGTTGATCGTGTTCTGGTTCTTGCTGATCGCGCTGGTCGTGGTCGTCGCCGCGGTCACCCTCGCCGTGGTCGGCGGTGGTTCCGAGGCAGTCCTGCCGGAGGCGGAGCCGGACCGGGTGGCCGACGGGCTGCCGGAGAACCGTCCCGTCGTACGGGCCGACATCGACGCCCTGCGGCTGCCGGTGGCGCCGCGCGGCTACCGCATGGCCGAAGTGGACGAGGTGCTGGAGCGCCTCGCGGCCGAGCTCGCCGAGCGGGAGGCGCGGATCGCGGAGCTCACGGCGGCAGCGGCGGCGCCTTCCCCGGCGGGGCGTGCGGCGGCGGGGCATGCGGCTGCGGCTGCGCCCGCGAGGGAGGCCGGGGAGTCCGAGGTCGACCTGCACAAGGCCGGGGGTGACCGGTGACCGCCCTCGCCGGCCCGGACGGGGGCCTGCGCTGCCCGTGGGCGCTCGCCACCGCGGACTACATCGCGTACCACGACACGGAGTGGGGCCGTCCGCTGCGCGGGGACGACGCCCTGTACGAGCGGCTCTGCCTGGAGGCCTTCCAGTCGGGTCTGTCCTGGCTGACGATCCTTCGGCGGCGGGAGGGTTTCCGCAAGGCCTTCGCGGACTTCGAGATCGCGGCAGTCGCCCGCTTCGACGAGACGGACGTGGAGCGGCTGCTCGCCGACGAGGGGATCATCCGCAACCGGGCCAAGATCGAGGCGACGCTCGCCAACGCGAAGGTGCTCGCCGCGTGGGAGCCGGGCGAACTGGACACCCTGATCTGGTCGCACGCCCCCGAACCGGGGCGCCCGGCACCGCAGTCGATCGCCGAGGTCCCGGCCGTCACGCCCGAGTCGACGGCGCTGTCCAAGGCCCTCAAGAAGGCCGGCATCCGGTTCGTCGGCCCGACCACGGCCTACGCCCTGATGCAGGCCTGCGGCCTGGTCAACGACCACCTCGCCGCCTGCACCGCCCGTACCCCCGCCTGAGCGGCGGGGGCCGGGGGCAGCGGCGCCGGGGTCAGCGGCCCAGGTACTTCGGGGCCTGCTTCGAGAGGAAGGCCTCGACGGCGATCGCGTGGTCCTCGGAGGCACCCGCACGGGCCTGGAGCGTGTCCTCGTGGGCCAGGGCCTCCGGCAGGGAGCGGGAGGCCCCGTAGGCGAGGGACTCCTTCAGCGCGGCGTAGGCGACCGTCGGGCCGGCCGCGAGGGTGCGGGCCACCGCCTCCGCCTCCGCATGCAGCGCGTCCGAGGGGACGAGCCGGTTCACGATGCCCAGCTCGTACGCCTCCTGCGCCTTCACCGAGCGGGGGAACAGCAGCAGGTCGGAGGCGCGGGAGGCGCCGATCAGGCGGGGCAGGGTCCACGAGACCCCCGAGTCGGCGGTCAGCGCCACGCCCGCGAACGAGGTGTTGAAGGAGGCGGTGTCGGCGACGACGCGGAAGTCCGCCGCCAGCGCGAAGCCGAAGCCCGCCCCGGCCGCTACCCCGTTCACCCCGGCCACGACCGGCTTCGGCATCTCGGTGAGCGCCCGCACGATGGGGTTGTAGTGGTCGGCGACCGTGTTCATGGTCAGCGTGGACCCGTTCGCGCGGTCCGCCGCCAGGTTCTCGACGTGCTCCTTGAGGTCCTGGCCGACGCAGAAGGCGCGGTTTCCGGCCGCCGTGAGCAGAACGGCCCGTACGGCCGGGTCCGCGGCCGCGGCCTGGACCGCGTCGCGCAGCGCGACCTTCGCCTCGGTGTTCATGGCGTTCATGGCGTCGGGACGGTTGATCGTGATGGTGGCGAGTCCGTCGGTCACTTCGTAGAGCACGCTGTCGGCCATGGCGGGGGTCCCCCTTCGTCGCGGGCTTGGCTACCGGCCGGTACCGGCCGGTCCAAGGGTCAGCATGGCGGACCGCGCGGGGCCGGGGCATGTGATGTGCGTCAAACGGAGCGCGGGGCGGACGCGGGGTGCGGCGGCGAAGTATCGCAGGCACATCCCCGAAATGAGTGGTTTTGGCCGAGCGCGTTGCCCAAGCGTTCCCGGCCGATGTTGGTCATCGGGTCCTGACATGCGGGATAATGGCCAAGAAGCAATGTGTTCGATGCCGGGTTCCAGGCGCCTGAATGGGGCCGTCGGCTGACGATGAGCTGGTTTCAGGAAGGGGAACGAGCATGGCGGCCATGAAGCCGCGGACGGGCGACGGCCCGCTCGAGGTCACCAAGGAGGGGCGGGGCATCGTCATGCGCGTACCGCTCGAGGGCGGCGGTCGGCTTGTCGTCGAGCTGACCCCGGACGAGGCGGAAGCCCTGGGTGACGCCCTGAAGAAGGTTGTCGGCTAACGCCGTCGGCACTGCGGTCACCATCCGCATTCTCCGTATTCCCTGCGCTGCCCCGACCCGCTCACCGCGGTCGGGGCAGCGTTGTGTTCCGGGCCCCTGGAGTCCGGCGCCCTCGGCTCAGCGCCGGACCGCGCACAGCAGCCCGTCGCCGACCGGCAGCAGCGCCGCCTCCAGCGCCGGGCTCTCCCGTACGCTGCGCAGCAGCTCGCGTACGCGCAGGACCTCCGCCTGCTGGGCCGAGGAGTCGACGGTGCGTCCGTCGGAGAAGACCCCTTCGAAGCAGACCAGCCCGCCGGGGCGCAGCAGCCGCAACGATTCGGCGAGGTAGTCGAGGGACTCGGTGGGGTCCCCGTCGCAGAAGACGAGGTCGTAGCCGCCGTCCGCGAGGCGGGGCAGTACGTCGAGGGCGCGGCCGGGGATGAAGCGGGCCCGGTTGCCGGCGAAGCCCGCCGCGCGGAAGGCCTGGCGGGCGAAGGCCTGCCGGTCGGGTTCGGGATCGACGGTGGTCAGCACGCCGTCGGGGCGCATGCCGTGCAGGAGGTGGATGCCGGAGACGCCGGTGCCAGTGCCGATTTCGGCGACCGCCTTGGCGTCGGCGGTGGCGGCGAGCAGGCGCAGCGCGGCCCCGGTGCCGGGGGAGACGGAGCGCAGGCCCGCTTCCCTGGCCCGGTCGCGGGCCCACCGCAGAGCGTCGTCCTCGGCGACAAACGCGTCGGCGAACGCCCAGCTCGTCTGCCGGTTGCCGGTAATGACCCTCTCCTGTCCCCATAGTTGGCGCAACGGTGACTGTATCCGCTGACGTCGGGAACCCGCAGATGGGACCGGGCGTTGAAGAAAGCAGCGAGGAAAAGACAGTGATGCAAAAGGGACACGGGGACGGGGCCCGAGCGGGATAGATGGGACGGCACCGGGCAGATCGGCGGCCCGGAGGGCCGAAGGGCCGTGCAAAGTTACTGCAAAAACACTTATCCGGAGCTGACGGGAGGGGTGGCTATGGTAGGGACTCCACTGGACACCACCAGAGCCGATAGGGGAGGTGCGGCTGCGCCTGTGGATCGTGGAGGTGTATTCCGACGCCTCTTCTGGTCGGCTGGTGAGCCGAAATCCGTGACCGACATTGCTGACCGCTTCCACACCGCTGCCACCGCAACCACCGCGACCTTTGCCGCCGATGCGGGCACCCAGGCGTGGACCCCTCCCTCATGGGAGGAGATCGTCAGCACGCACAGTGCGCGGGTCTACCGCCTCGCCTACCGTCTGACGGGCAACCAGCACGATGCCGAGGACCTGACTCAGGAGGTCTTCGTCCGCGTCTTCCGCTCGCTGTCCACCTACACGCCGGGCACCTTCGAGGGCTGGCTCCACCGGATCACCACCAACCTCTTCCTGGACATGGTCCGCCGCAAGCAGCGGATCCGCTTCGACGCGCTCGCCGACGACGCCGCCGAGCGGCTGCCGAGCCGCGAGCCGTCCCCGCAGCAGGTGCTCCACGACACCCACTTCGACGCCGATGTGCAGCAGGCGCTCGACACGCTCGCGCCCGAGTTCCGCGCCGCCGTGGTGCTGTGCGACATCGAAGGCCTCTCGTACGAGGAGATCGCCGCGACGCTCGGGGTCAAGCTCGGCACCGTGCGCAGCCGCATCCACCGCGGCCGCTCGCACCTGCGCAAGGCCCTCAAGCACCGGTCTCCCGGCGCCCGCGCCCAGCAGCGTGCGCTGGCGGGGGCGGCGGTGGGCACGCCCGGTGCCGGGGGAGAGGGCGGAGCCGAGTGAGCGGAGTCAGTCCGTCCCCTGCCGAACAGCACCTGGGTGACCGTCTCGCCGCCCTGGTGGACGGGGAGTTGAGCCATGACGCGCGGGAGCGGGTCCTGGCGCACCTGGCCACCTGTGCGAAGTGCAAGGCCGAGGCCGACGCGCAGCGCCGGGTGAAGTCGATGTTCGTGGAAAGTGCCCCGCCGCCCCTGTCGGCGGGTCTGCTGGCGCGCCTGCAGGGGCTGCCGGAGGACGGCCCTGACGGGCCGTCGGGACCGTTCGGACATGTGGCACCGACCGCGCCGCAGCAGGGCTTCCGCATCCACGAGGTGGGGCGGCCGAGGCGGCGCTTCGCCTTCGTCGCGGCCGGGGCGGTGTCGCTGGCCGCGTTCGCGCTGGGCGGCTCCCTGCCGGCGGACGGGGTGGTGGACCCGCGGATGCACGGCGAGGCCCCCGCGACGAGGCCGGGACCCGCGGTCCCGG
Source organism: Streptomyces sp. NPDC044571 (assembly GCF_040647115.1). NCBI lineage: Bacteria > Bacillati > Actinomycetota > Actinomycetes > Kitasatosporales > Streptomycetaceae > Streptomyces > Streptomyces sp. NPDC044571. The sequence goes on along the minus strand of NZ_JBEZBN010000045.1, from coordinate 21,753 downwards.
TGTCCGATGCCGTGGCCCGCGACCGCGTCCCCGCGCCGGGCTTCACCGCCCGACCCCTGGTGCATCCCTGGCTGTCCCCCTCGCCGCAGCCGGTGTCGCTGAGGCCCTGAGCCGGGCCCTGCGCGGACTTCGGACCCGCCGGTGATCCGCCGGACACCCCCTGGGGGTGGTTGAATCGGCCGCGGAGATACAGGTACGCGGGGAGCGCCCATGGCCGACAGTCAGCAGTCCGAACCGGCTCCGTCCTGGTGGAGCCGGCCCGACGGGTCCGCGGGCGCGCCCCCCGCCGGCTACGACCCCTGGGCCGCCGGCCCGTTCCACACGGTGGACGGCGGCAGGTCGGCGCCGGTGCCCGCCCGCGGCCTCGTGCTGCGCCAGGCCGTCGCCCTCGGCCTCGGCACCGCCCTCCTCGCAGGCGGCATCGGCGGCTACGTCGGCGTACTCGCCGAGCGCCGGGCCGGCGCCCGCCTGGAGCTCCCGCAGGCGGCCGCGGAGGCCAAGGACCGCGCCCCCGACAGCGTGGCCGGCATCGCCGCCGCCGCGCTCCCCGGGGTGGTGACCCTGCACGTCCGCGGCAGCGCGGGCGGCGGCGGCACCGGCACCGGGTTCGTGCTCGACGCGCAGGGGCACATCCTGACCAACAACCACGTCGTCGCAGGGGCCAAGGACATAACGGTCACCTTCAGCACGGGCGACAGCGTCACCGCCGAACTCATCGGCCGCGACACCGGCTACGACCTGGCCGTGGTCAAGGTCGACGGCGTAAGGGGCCTGAGGCCGCTGGCCCTCGGGAACTCCGAGAACGTCAAGGTCGGCGACCCGGTCGTGGCCATCGGCGCGCCCTTCGACCTCTCCAACACCGTCACCGCCGGGATCATCAGCGCCACGGGCCGGCCCATCACCGCGGGCGGCGACAAGGGCGACGGCAGCGACATCAGCTACGTCGACGCCCTGCAGACCGACGCGCCGATCAACCCCGGCAACTCCGGCGGCCCCCTCCTCGACGCCAAGGCCCACGTGATCGGCATCAACAGCGCCATCCGCGGCGCCGACGCGGGCGGTAACGGCGGCGACAGCGCGAAGCAGAGCGGCAGCATCGGCCTCGGCTTCGCCATCCCGGTCAACCAGGGCAAGCGGGTCGCCGAGGAGCTCATCCGCACCGGCCGCGCCACCCACCCCGTCATCGGGGTCACCCTCGACATGGAGTACTCGGGAGACGGGGCCCGCGTCGCCACCCGAGGCGAGGGCGGCAAACCGGCCGTCACCCCCGACGGGCCTGGGGACCGGGCCGGGCTCAAGGGCGGCGACGTGATCACCAAGGTCGACGGCACGCGCGTCCACGGCGGCGACGAGCTCATCGTCAAGATCCGCGCCCACCGCCCTGGTGACCCGCTGAAACTGACCGTGCTCCGCGAGGGCCGGGAGCGCACCCTGGACATGGTCCTCGGTTCGGCCAACGGATCATGACGAGCCGGGGGCGCCGGGACGAAGTCCGGGGGAGAAACCCCGGCGGATGCGGCACCGAGGTAGGGGCCGTCGGACAACGCCGGGTACCGTGGGTGCGGGCCCGCAGTGAAGACAGCCGAGGAGCGGCAAGGTGTTCAACGACATAGGCGCACTCGAACTGGTCACGATCGTGGTGCTCGCCATTCTCGTCTTCGGTCCGGACAAGCTGCCGAAGGTGATCCAGGACGTGTCCGGGTTCATCCGGAAGATCCGCGCGTTCTCGGACAGCGCCAAGCAGGACATCCGCTCCGAACTCGGCCCGGAGTTCAAGGACTTCGAGTTCGAGGACCTGAACCCGAAGACGTTCATCCGCAAGCAGCTGACGGAGAACGAGGACCTCAGGGAGATCCGCAGCAGCTTCGACCTCCGCAAGGAGCTGAACGAGGTCACCGACGCCGTCAACAGCCGGGAGACCGCACCCGCCTCCGGGGCCTCCGCCGTGACCGCCGCCACCGGCCCGGACCTGCTGAAGAAGCCCGCGGCCCCGGCCGTCGACCAGCGCGCCCCCTTCGACGCCGACGCCACCTGAGGCGCGGCCTGCCAGGCGATCCCGGGTCGGATGGCTATCCTCCATGAGTCCGGACCCGGGACGCCCGAGGGTTTGGGGGTCCCCCAGCGGAGTGAGGGGGAGGGTCCCCCCAGCGAAGCGAGGGGGGGAGGGCCGGCTCCGGACCCCACGCAACGAGAGGCCGCCCAGATGGAGACGACGAGCAGCAGCCGGGTAGCGACCCAGCCCGCCGAAGCACCCGCGCCCGCCGCCGAGCCCGCCGCACCTGCCGCACCCGCCGCGCCGGCTCCTGCATCCCCGCAGGCGCCGCCCGAGGCCGCCCCGGAGGCGGCCACGCCCGTCCCGACGGCCCGCCGGACGGCCCAGGGGTACCTGCGGGCCGAGTTCCCCTGGTACGGGCTGGACGGGGCCTTCACCGGCCCTCGCTGGCTCATGCAGGTCGGCACCGGAGCCGACGGCACCGTCGAGCACGGATCCACCGGGCACGGCGACGAGCCCTCCGTACGCGGGGAGCTCGCGACGGGCGAGAAGGAGCGCTTCGCGGTGGTCGTCACGGTCGCGAGCAATCCGCTGCGCCGCAGCAGCGACGGCACCGGCACCCTGGAGGCCACCTCGGTGTCCTCGGCGGCCTGGTTGGCCGGTTCCGGGCTGCTGGCCTACAGCTGGCCCGGCCAGATGGACCACACCCTGCGCAACGACTGGCTGGAGCAGCAGACCGAGGCGGCCTGGGAGCTCGCCGACGACCTCGACGGGCCGGACTGGTCGACGCTGTCGCTGCCGGTCGACGGCGAGCCGACCCCCTTCCACTACCGCGAGTCGGAGTTCGGCTGGGTACTGGCCGGCTCCACGCGGGGCGGCGTGCACCTGGGCGCCTACGGGCGGGGCATGAGCGCGTACGGGCTCGGCTTCTCGGTGATCGGCGACCTGAGCGCCTACGAGTAGGCGGCGCGCGGGACGTACCGGGCGAACGGCAAAGGGCACCGCCGACCAGCGGTGCCCTTCACACGGCTCACACGGCGCGGCCCGGGTCCGGGCCGCCGCCCCTCAGAACTTGTTGCGCGGGGTGATGCCCAGCGACATGCCCGCGAGCCCGCGTGCGCGGCCGCCGAGCTTGCCCGCGATGGTGCGCAGCGCCGCGCCCGCCGGGGAGTCCGGGTCCGACAGGACGACGGGCTTGCCCTCGTCGCCGCCCTCGCGCAGCCGGACGTCGATCGGGATGGAGCCCAGCACCGGGACCGTCGCGCCGACCGTCTTGGTGAGGCCGTCGGCGACCTTCTGGCCGCCGCCCGTCCCGAACACGTCGACCATCTCGTCGCAGTGCGGGCAGGGCAGCCCGGCCATGTTCTCGACCACGCCGACGATCTTCTGGTGGGTCTGCACGGCGATCGAGCCGGCCCGCTCCGCGACCTCGGCCGCGGCCTGCTGCGGGGTGGTCACGACCAGGATCTCCGCGTTGGGCACCAGCTGGGCCACGGAGATCGCGATGTCGCCCGTACCCGGCGGCAGGTCGAGCAGCAGCACGTCCAGGTCGCCCCAGAACACGTCCGCCAGGAACTGCTGCAGGGCGCGGTGCAGCATCGGCCCGCGCCACACCACCGGGGCGTTGCCCGGGGTGAACATGCCGATGGAGATGACCTTCACGCCGTTCGCCGACGGCGGCATGATCATGTTCTCGACCTGGGTGGGGCGGCCGTCCACGCCCAGCATGCGCGGCACGCTGTGGCCGTAGATGTCCGCGTCCACGACGCCGACCTTCAGGCCGTCCGCCGCCATCGCCGCGGCGAGGTTGACGGTGACCGAGGACTTGCCGACGCCGCCCTTGCCCGAGGCGACCGCGTAGACGCGGGTCAGCGAGCCCGGCTTGGCGAACGGGACCTCGCGCTCGGCGGTGCCGCCGCGCAGCGAGGCCGCCAGCTCCTTGCGCTGCTCGTCGCTCATCACGTCCAGCGTGACGGCCACCGAGGTGACGCCCGCGACCTTCTCCACGGCCTCGCTGACGTTCTTCGTGATGGTCTCGCGCATGGGACAGCCCGACACCGTCAGGTAGACCGTGACGGCGACGGCGCCGCCGTCGCCGATCTCCACCGATTTGACCATGCCGAGCTCGGTGATCGGCCGGTGGATCTCAGGGTCGTTCACCGTCGCCAGCGCGTCCAGGATCGCGTCCTGCTCGGGCACGGCGGCGGAGCTTGTGTCGGTAGCCATGCCCCGATGGTACGGCTCGGTAGCCTGCCTCCGGAAAGGCCGCTAGCGGTCGCCTTCGTCACTCTCCGCCGGGAACAGCCGCCGCTCGTCCATCTCCTTGATCAGGTCCTGGAACTCCGAGCGGATCCAGTCGCGGGTCGCGACCTCGCCCAGACCCATGCGCAGCGCCGCGATCTCGCGGGTCAGGTACTCGGTGTCCGCGATCGAACGCTCGTTCTGCTTGCGGTCCTGCTCCAGGTTGACCCGGTCCCGGTCGTCCTGCCGGTTCTGCGCCAGCAGGATCAGCGGAGCGGCGTAGGAGGCCTGCAGCGACAGCATCAGCGTCAGGAAGATGAACGGGTACTGGTCGAAGCGCAGGTGCTCCGGCGCGAAGACGTTCCACAGCACCCACACGACGACGACCAGCGTCATCCAGACGATGAACCGGCCCGTGCCGAGGAAGCGCGCCACCCGCTCCGACAGCCGCCCGAAGGCTTCGGGGTCGTACTCGGGCAGCAGCGAGCGGCGCTTGGCCCGCGGCAGGTCCAGGCGGACCCGCGAGCGCGTCAGCGCACTCGACCCGGTGGCCAGCCCCGCCTTGGCCCGTTCGGCCCGCTCGGCGGCGCGGTCCGCCCGCTCCGCCCGCTCCGCCCGCTCGGTCCGCTCGGCCGCCTCTGCCACACCGTGCTCGCGGGCGTGCTCGCGCCGCTCCCGCCGCTCGCGCAGCTGCTCCCGGCGCCGCTCGCGGTCCCGCGCCTGGTCCCCGCGCCCCCGCTCACCGGCCACGGACGACCTCCTCGGAGTGGAAGTCCTTCTCGCGCCAGTCCTCCGGCAGCAGGTGGTCCAGTACGTCGTCCACCGTCACCGCGCCCAGCAGCGAGCCGCTCTCGTCGACCACCGGCACCGCGACCATGTTGTACGCGGCGAGGTAGCTGGTCACCACCGGCAGCGAGGCGTCCGGCGTCAGCGGCGGCAGGCCCGTGTCGACGATCGAGCTGACCAGGGTGAAGGGCGGGTCGCGCAGCAGCCGCTGGAAGTGCACCGTACCCAGGTACTTGCCGGTCGGCGTCTCGTCCGGCGGCCGGCACACGTACACCTGCGCCGCCAGCGCGGGCGACAGGTCCGCCTGCCGTACGCGGGCCAGCGCGTCCGCCACCGTCGCGTCCGGCCGCAGCACGATCGGCTCGGTCGTCATCAGGCCGCCCGCGGTGTTCTCCTCGTACGACAGCAGGCGGCGCACGTCCGCCGCGTCATCGGGCTGCATCAGCGTCAGCAGCCGCTCCTGGTCGTGTTCCGGGAGCTCCGAGAGCAGGTCGGCCGCGTCGTCCGGGTCCATCGCCTCCAGGACGTCGGCGGCGCGCTCCTCCTTCAGCTTGCCGAGGATCTCCACCTGTTCGTCCTCGGGAAGCTCCTCCATGACGTCCGCGAGCCGGTCGTCGTCGAGGGCGCTGGCCACCTCGGCGCGCCGCTTCGGCGTCAGGTGGTGCAGGACGCTCGCCACGTCGGCCGGGCGCATCTGCTCGAAGGTCGCCACCAGGTTCTCGGCGCCCTGGCCCTCCTCCTCCAGCGAGAAGCCGGTGACCGCCGACCACTCCACGGTCAGCGTCTCCCCGCGCCGGCGCAGTGCGCCGCCCTTGCCCTTGCGGACGAAGATCCGGTCGATCTCCCAGTCGCGGCGGGCCGGCAGCTGCTGGATGGCCACGTCCAGGACGGTGACCTCCTCGCCGGTCGAGACCAGCTTCACCCGGCGGTCCAGCAGCTCACCGAGGATCAGCCGCTCGGTGGGACGCTGTTCGAACCGCCGCATGTTGACGACACCGGTCGTGATGACCTGCCCGGACTCCACCCCGGTGACCCGGGTCATGGGCAGGAAGATCCGCCGTCGGCTGACCACCTCGACCACCAGGCCCAGCAGCCGCGGAGGCCGCCCGCCGACGCGCAGCATCGCCACCAGGTCGCGGACGCGGCCCACCTGGTCGCCGTTGGGGTCGAAGACGGGCACACCCGACAGATGGGAGACGAAGATCCGTGGGGCGCCACCGGCCATGCGAGCGCCTCCTCAAGCGTCGATCAACAGTCCTTGCGCCCCTCAGGCTAGCCCGTGCCCGCAGCGGACGCCCTGGCAGGCGGGTCCGCCCGGGCTGCCCGGCCGACCACCCCCCGGGTGCGCGGGTACGGGCGGGTACGCTGCCTGCTGCCCGGCAACGCTCCACGACGCTCCCACCCCGCTCGACCAGGACCCACCCGGCTCGACCGCGCACGACGAGAGGCACCTGCCCGTGACCGCCTACTTCCCCGCCGCACGGCTGCGCCGGGCGGCCTTCGTCGGTGTCCTGTGCGCGGGCCTGGCCGTCACCGGCACGGGCTGCGGGGCGGATCCCGACGAGGGCACGAACGGCGTCGGCAAGCTCTCCGCCGACCAGATCGAGGACAAGGCGAAGGCCGCGGCAGGATCCGCCGACTCCGTACACCTGTCCGGCACGCTCGTCAGCGGCGGCAAGTCCTTCACGCTCGACATGCGGCTCGGCAAGGACGGCGGCTCCGGCGAGGTCAAGTCGCAGGAGGACACCTTCCAGCTGCTGCGCGTGGGCGACCAGCTGTACCTGAAGGCCAGCGCGGCGTTCTGGGGGAAGTCGGACTCGGCGGGCAAGCTCGGCGACAAGTACGTGAAGGTCCCCCAGAGCGACCCCACCTACAAGCAGTTCCGCGGGTTCACCGACATGCACGTCCTGCTGGACGGGCTGCTCGGGCTCGACGGCAAGCTCGCCAAGGGCGACTACACCAAGGTCGGACCGACCCGCGCGGTCCAGGTCACCGCGGACCAGGGCAAGGGCGGCAAACTCTCGGTCTCCCTGCAGGGGACCCCGTACCCGCTGCGCATGGAGCGCGCCGGAGGCGCGGGGCGGGTGGACCTGACCGACTGGGGCAAGGCGTTCCCGCTGGACCCGCCCGCGCAGGACCAGACGGTCGACTACGGGTCGCAGCTGCCGACGACCAAGGACCAGGGCGGCGACTCCGCGCCGAGTCCGAGCCCGGGCAAGGGCTCCGGGCAGGGCGCGAACCCCACCAAGTAGGAGGAGCGGGGCGGGCCGGGAAGCAGGTGGGGCAGCCCGGCCGGCGGGGAAAGCAGCAGGAGCAGCCGGAGGAGCGGCCCCGGCTAGCGGGCCGCCTTCTTCCGCTTGAGCAGCAGCTTCGGCAGCCCGGCCGGGACCGGCCTGCGGGTGATCGCGGGCGAAGCCGGCGGGGCGGCGGCCAGCGAGCCGCTCGGCAGGTCGGTGCTCGCCGCCACCGGCTCCAGACGCAGCAGCCGGCACTCGCGCGCCCAGCGGTCGGTCATCTCCTCCGAGTCGGGCGCGTTCAGCCGCTTGCCCTTGAGCTCGGCCACCGCCGCCTCCCACGCCTCGCCGCGGGGTGTGAGCTCCCGTACGGCCGCGGTCCAGGCCACCAGCCGGCCGCCCTTGTCCTTGCTGCGCACCGTCACCTCGGCGGAGCCCGCGTCGACGAGCCCAGGCAGCGGCTGCTCCCCGGGGCCGCCGCCCAGCACGTGGGCCGCGCCGTCCACCCAGGCGTGCCACAGGGCGCGGTCGGCCCCGGAGCCGCGGACCCAGATCAGGCCGGACTTCTTGGTGGCCTCCTCGACGAGGGCCAGGTCGAGCGTGCTGAGAGTCATGCCCACAGACTAGGCGGTGCCGTGCGGGGCCCTACAGCCAGCCGTGGCGGCGCAGGGCCCGGTGGATGGCGAAGCAGCTGCCGGCGATCGCGGCCATCACCATCGGATAGCCGTAGCGCCAGTGCAGCTCCGGCATGTGGTCGAAGTTCATGCCGTACACCCCGCAGATCATCGTCGGCACGGCGATGATCGCCGCCCAGGAGGTGATCTTGCGCATGTCCTCGTTCTGGGCGACCGTGGCCTGCGCGAGGTTCGCCTGGAGGATCGAGTTCAGCAGCTCGTCGAAGCCGACGACCTGCTCGTGCACCCGCGCCAGGTGGTCGGCGACGTCGCGGAAGTACTTCTGGATGTCCGGGTCGACCAGCCGCATCGGGCGCTCGCTCAGCAGCTCCATCGGCCGCAGCAGCGGGGCGACCGCCCGCTTGAACTCCAGCACCTCCCGCTTGAGCTGGTAGATGCGGCCCGCGTCGCCCCCGCGCGCACTGCCCTTGGCGGGCGCGGCGAAGACCGCGCTCTCCACCTCGTCGATGTCGTCCTGTACGGCCGCCGCGACCGCGATGTACCCGTCGACGACGTGGTCGGCGATCGAGTGCAGGACCGACGAGGGGCCCTTCGCCAGCAGATCGGGGTCGTCCTGCAGGCGGTGGCGCAGGCCCTTGAGGGAGCCTTGGCCGCCGTGCCGGACCGTGATGACGAAGTCGGGGCCGGTGAAGCACATCACCTCGCCGGTCTCCACGACCTCGCTGGTGGCGGTCAGTTCGGCGTGCTCGACGTAGTGGATCGTCTTGAAGACGGTGAAGAGCGTGTCGTCGTAGCGTTCCAGCTTCGGCCGCTGGTGGGCGTGGACCGCGTCCTCCACCGCGAGCGGGTGCAGGCCGAACGTGGCGGCGATCCCCGCGAATTCGGCCTCGGTCGGCTCGTGCAGCCCGATCCAGGCGAACCCGCCGTCCTCGCGGACCCTCCGCATCGCCTCACGCGGCGTCAGACACGCCGACCCGAGCGCGCGCCGGCCGTCGCGGTACACGGCGCAGTCGACGACCGCGCTGGTCGCCGACGGATCGCGGGTGGTGTCGTAGCCGGGCTGGGCGGGCGTGGACCGGCGCAGCGCGGGACGGACGGCGGCGCGCAGGTAGGGCAGCATCGACATGACAGGCTCCTTCGCACGCACGGCTGCGAACCGTACGGGTGGGAGGCCCTCCGTCTCGGACCGGCGGGCAGGGCCGGGCGTCCGGACGGAAGGAACAGGACGGGAGGACAAAGGTCTGCCGTCGCTCTTCGACCGATCAGAGGGCGATCACGAGGGATCGCCGGGTGATCAAACGGGGCGGTGCATGCCCCTGCGGGGAGTGGAAGAGCGGTTGGTACTGCACGATCGACTTCGATCCATTGCAGCCCCACCTCCTCCGGCCGGTCCCCCATGAGGGACGTCCTGTCTTCGGAGCCTTGAAACGCAGTTCTCCGCGCGGCCCCGATCAGCGATCAACACTATCAGCCGACGGATGGTCAAGACCCGCCCTTTACCCGCCTGATACGAGTTCTATGCTCGCTCCATGGCAGAAATTCTGGCTCTCGTCGAGGCCCGGCTGCGCAGTGCGCTCGGCGAACCCGACGCCCGCGCCTCCGTCACCTTCCTTGGGACCGACCGCATCGAGGTGCTCCGCTTCGCCGAGGGTGACCTCGTGCGGTACGCGACCCTGGGCATGTCCGCCCACCCGATGACCGACCCGACCGCCGTCGTCGCCGACCCGGTGCGCGGACCGCGCGCCGAGCTGGTGCTGACCGTGCGGGCGGGCCTCGCACCCACCGACAAACTCCTGCGGCCGCTCGCGGTGCTGGCCGCGTCGCCGCAGGTCGAAGGGCTGGTGGTGGCCCCGGGGGCGTCACTGGACGTGGGCGGGCCGCTGTGGGACGGCGCGCCCTTCACCTCCGTGCTCGTCGCGGAGCCGGGCGGGCTCGTGGAGGACCTGGAACTGGACGAGCCCATGGACCCGGTCCAGTTCCTCCCCCTGCTGCCCATGACGGCGAACGAGGCTGCCTGGAAGCGGGTCCACGGCGCCGCCGCCCTCCAGGAACGCTGGCTCGCGCACGGCACGGATCTGCGGGACCCTCTCCGTACCGCGGTGACGCTGGACTGACACATCCGGACGGGTGATCGCGCCTTGACGGCGCGCCGGGCGGGGAGGAGCGTGGCATCTTATGAGGGGCGAACCGAGTTGCCCGAAATGCGGTGGCCGGGTCAGGGCGCCCGGCCTCTTCTCCGACTCCTGGCAGTGCGCGGTGCACGGCGCGGTGTATCCCCTGCAACCCGTGATCCCGCCCAGCGTCGAGGGCTTGGGCGTGGTGGTGAACCGGGCCCAGGTGCCGGTGTGGATGCCGTGGCCGCTGCCGCTGGGGTGGCTGTTCACCGGAGTGGCGGCCGCCGGGGACGACCGCAGCGGGGGGCGCGGGACGGCGGTGGCCTGCTCGGGCCCCGGGCCGCTGGGCGGCATGGGTGAACTGCTGCTCATCGCGGAGGAACTGGGCGTCGGCCTGGGCGCGCGGTTCGCGGGGATCGACGGGCCGGACCCGGGGGCGTACATCGACGTGTCGTCCCCGCCCCACGCCAAGGTGGTGGCGGGGGGCCGGCCGACGCCGCTGTGGCACCTGAACGGCGTCCCGGAAGACCGGGCGGTCTTCGCGGGCGAGGCGCGCGGGATGTGGCTGTGGGCGGTGGTGTGGCCCGAGCAGTCGGGGCTGCTGATGTACGACGAACTGGTGCTGGCGGATCTGCGGGACGCGGGGGCGGAGCTCGAACTGCTGCCGTGTGGAGCGCTCAGCCCGCGGATCCTGGGGCCGTAGCCCCGGCCGGGCCGGTGTCCGGCCTGGCCCGCCCCGCCTGCGTGCCCGGTACATCCGGTCCTGGCGGAAGGTATCCTGAGGTGTCCCCCGTCACCGCTAACCCTGGAGCCACGGCCGTGCGCATCGACCTGCACGCCCACTCCACCGCGTCCGACGGGACCGACAGCCCCGCCGAGCTGGTCCGCAATGCGGCCGCCGCCGGGCTCGACGTGGTGGCGCTGACCGACCACGACACCGTCAGGGGATACCCCGAGGCCATCGCCGCCGTACCGGCCGGTCTCACCCTCGTACCCGGGATCGAGCTGTCCTGCCGGCTCGACGGCATCGGCGTGCACATGCTGGCGTACCTCTTCGACGCCGAGGAACCGGAGTTCGCCCGTGAGCGGGAGCTCGTCCGCGACGACCGCACCCCCCGCGCCCAGGCCATGATCGGCAAGCTGCGGGCCCTCGGCGTCGACGTCACCTGGGAGCAGGTGGCCCGCATCGCCGGCGGCGGCTCCGTCGGCCGGCCGCACATCGCCACCGCCCTCGTCGAGCTGGGCGTCGTGCCCACCGTGTCCGACGCGTTCACCGCGGACTGGCTCGCCGACGGCGGCCGCGCGTACGCGGAGAAGCACGAGCTCGACCCCTTCGACGCCATCCGCCTGGTCAAGGCGGCCGGCGGCGTCACCGTGTTCGCGCACCCCGGCGCCGCCAAGCGCGGCCACTGCGTGCCCGAGTCTTCGATAGCCGAGCTCGCCGCCGCGGGCCTGGACGGCATCGAGGTGGACCACATGGACCACGACGCCGACACGCGCGCCCGGCTGAGCGCCCTGGCCGACGAGCTGGGTCTGCTGACGACCGGTTCCAGCGACTACCACGGCAGCCGCAAGACCTGCCGCCTCGGGGAGTACACGACCGACCCCGAGATCTTCGGCGAGATCACGCGCCGCGCGACGGGGGCCTTCCCCGTTCCCGGCGCCGGTGGAGACGCCCGCGCCTAGGCGCCCTCATCTCTTCCCTGGAAACACCCCTCTCTCCTGCAAGGCATCACTGTGTTCGACTTCGCCGTCTTCGGATCCCTTTTTCTCACGCTTTTTGTGATTATGGACCCGCCGGGCATCACGCCGATCTTCCTCGCCCTGACCTCCGGCCGCCCCGCCAAGGTGCAGCGCCGCATGGCCTGGCAGGCCGTCTGTGTGGCGTTCGGCGTCATCGCCGTCTTCGGTGTCTGCGGCCAGCAGATCCTGGACTACCTGCACGTCTCCGTACCCGCGCTGATGATCGCCGGTGGTCTGCTGCTCCTGCTCATCGCACTCGACCTGCTCACCGGCAAGACCGACGAGCCGAAGCAGACCAAGGACGTGAACGTCGCGCTCGTCCCGCTCGGCATGCCGCTGCTGGCCGGGCCCGGTGCGATCGTCTCCGTCATCCTCGCCGTGCAGAAGGCCGACGGCTTCAGCGGCCAGCTGTCGGTGTGGACCGCCATCGCCGCCATGCACGTGGTCCTGTGGCTCACCATGCGCTACTCGCTCGTGATCATCCGGATCATCAAGGACGGCGGCGTCGTCCTCGTGACCCGGCTCGCCGGCATGATGCTCTCCGCCATTGCCGTGCAGCAGATCATCAACGGCGTGCTGCAGGTCGTGCACGGGGCCTGACCGGCACCTGGGCAGGCAAACGCCCCCCTGGCCGGCTCTCGGTCAGGGGGGCGTCGACGTCGTCGGTGGTGCGGAGTGTCAGGAGGACGCACTCTCGGCCGGTCGGATCAGAATGCGCTGGCCGATCGACGCGGCCTGCTGCACGATCCGGTTGACGGAGGCCGCGTCCACGACGGTGCTGTCCACGGCGGATCCGTCGACATCGTCCAGGCGCAGAATCTCGAAGCGCACGGGCTTCTCCCTTCGTCAGTGTTCTCCTTGCACTGTTCCAACGAAGTGTAAGAGGCAAACATTCCCTACGCTAAGGAAATTTTTTCACTCGCTAACGACCGACTGCCAGAACGCGGCCAGTGCACCCGCCGTGACCAGCGGGTTCTCCGCGTTCGGCGAGTGTTCGGCACCCGGCACCACCACGCGCTCAGCGCCGAGCCGATCTGTCATGTCGTCCATCAGCGGCACCGGCCACGCGTAGTCGACCTCCCCCGACACGACGAGCTTGGGCAGCTCCACCCGGCTCAGCTCCTCGACCCGGTCCGGCTCGGAGACCAGGATGCGGCCCGTGGCCATCAGCTGCTCCGGGACGGTGGCCAGCCAGCGCTCGCGCAGGAAGCGCGCCAGCTCGGGGGAGTCCGGGACCGCGTCCTGCGGATCGTGCGCACGCATCGCCGTCCAGATGCCGGCCATGTCCCCGCGCATCGCCTCCAGCGCCGCCACCAGCAGCTTCGTACGGGCCTGCTGCTCCTCGGAGATCGCCGCGGGACCGCTGCTCATCAGGGTGAGCGAGGCAAAGGGCGACGGGTCGCGCAGGACGGCGGCGCGGGCGATCAGTCCGCCCAGGGAGTGGCCGACCAGGTGGACGGGGCCCCCGTCGAGGGCCTCGGCCTGCGCGAGTACGTCCAGCGCCAGCTCCTCCAGGGCGTACGCCGCCTCCTCCCGGGGGCCGGGGCTCTCGTGCTGGCCCCGGCCGTCGACGGCGACGACCCGGTAACCGGCAGCCGCCAGCGGTTCCAGCAGGCCGATGAAGTCCTCCTTGCTGCCCGTGAAGCCCGGCACCAGCAGGGCGGTCCCCCGGGTCGGCGCTCCGGCCTCGTGCACGGCGAAAGCGCCCCGTGCGGTGGTGAGGCGGTACGCGCGGGCGTCGGACGGCAGCGTGAGGCGGGGCGGCTTGCTCATGGCCCGAGGTTACCGGCCCGTAGGAGTACGGCAACGGCCCCGGCCCCCTACGACAGGGGACCGGGGCCGTCGGTACGGCGGAGCGGGCCTACGCCTCGGCGACCTTGCGGGTCCGGGTGCGCTTCGGCTTCGCGGGAGCCTCCGCGGCCTCGGCGGCCGGAGCGGCCTCCGCGACCTTGCGGGGGCGGGTGGTGCGGCGGGCCTTGACCGGCTCGGAGGGCGGCGCGATCTGGAAGTCCGGTTCCGGGGCAGTCTCGGCGACCGCGACCTTGCGGGTGCGCTTCGGCTTGACCGGGGCCTCCTCGGCCACGGCCACCGGAGCGGCCTCGGCGGCCGGAGCGGCCTCCGCGACCTTGCGGGGGCGGGTGGTGCGGCGGGCCTTGACCGGCTCGGAGGGCGGCGCGATCTGGAAGTCCG
>NZ_JBEZBN010000045.1:0-7722 GCF_040647115.1 Streptomyces sp. NPDC044571 | reverse complement strand
GTCCGGCTCCGGGGCCGTCTCGGCGACCGCAACCTTGCGCGTACGGGTGCGCTTCGGCCTGACCGGGGCCTCCTCGGCGGGAGCCGCCGGCGCCACCGGGGCCTCGATCGAGACCGCGGCCACCGGGGCTGCCTCGGCCACCGGGGCTGCCTCGGCCACCGCGAGCGCGGCGGCGGACGCGGCCGACACACGGGTGCGGCGGCGGCGCGGCCTGCGCGACTCGTCCGCGGCCGGAGCCTCGGCCACCTCGGGCGCCTCCGCGACCGGGGTCACGGGAGCGTCGGAGAGCTCGGCACCGCCGCGGGTACGACGGCGCTGGCGCGGAGGCCGCGTACGGGCGGGCCGCTCCTCGACCACTGCGGCAGCGGCGGCAGCCGGTCCGCGGCCGCCACGGCCACCGCGGCCGCCGGTCTCACCCAGGTCCTCCAGCTGCTCGGCCTTCAGGCCCTCCCGCGTGCGCTCGGCGCGGGGCAGGACGCCCTTGGTGCCGGCCGGGATGTTCAGCAGCTCGTACAGGTGCGGGGACGTGGAGTACGTCTCCTCGGGCTCGTGGAAGTCCAGCTCCAGCGCCTTGTTGATGAGCTGCCAGCGCGGGATGTCGTCCCAGTCGACGAGGGTGACGGCGATGCCCTTGTTGCCCGCGCGGCCGGTGCGGCCCACGCGGTGCAGGAAGGTCTTCTCGTCCTCCGGCGTCTGGTAGTTGATGACGTGGGTCACACCCTCGACATCGATACCGCGCGCGGCGACGTCCGTGCACACGAGCACGTCGACCTTGCCGTTGCGGAAGGCGCGCAGCGCCTGCTCGCGCGCACCCTGGCCCAGGTCGCCGTGGACGGCGCCGGAGGCGAAGCCGCGCTTCTCCAGCTGCTCGGCGATGTCCGCCGCGGTGCGCTTGGTACGGCAGAAGATCATGGCCAGTCCGCGGCCTTCGGCCTGCAGGATGCGCGAGACGAGCTCGGGCTTGTCCATGTTGTGCGCACGGAAGACGTGCTGCTTGATGTTGGCGACGGTCACGCCCTCGCCGTCGGGCGAGGTGGCGCGGATGTGCGTCGGCTGCGACATGTACCGGCGGGCCAGGCCGATGACGGCGCCCGGCATGGTCGCCGAGAACAGCATGGTCTGGCGCCGGGCCGGCAGGTAGTTGATGATCTTCTCGACGTCCGGCAGGAAGCCCAGGTCGAGCATCTCGTCGGCCTCGTCCAGGACGAGCGCCTTGACGTGCGACAGGTCGAGCTTCTTCTGGCCGGCCAGGTCGAGCAGGCGGCCCGGGGTGCCGACGATGACGTCGACGCCCTTCTTGAGCGCCTCGACCTGGGGCTCGTACGCGCGGCCGCCGTATATGGCGAGGACGCGGACGTTGCGGACCTTGCCCGCGGTCAGCAGGTCGTTGGTGACCTGGGTGCACAGCTCGCGCGTCGGGACGACGACGAGGGCCTGCGGGGCGTCGGTCAGCTGCTCGGGCGTGGCCCGGCCGGCCTCGACGTCCGCGGGGACGACGACCCGCTCCAGCAGCGGAAGGCCGAAACCGAGCGTCTTGCCGGTTCCGGTCTTCGCCTGGCCGATGACGTCCGTGCCGGAGAGGGCGACGGGGAGGGTCATCTCCTGGATCGGGAAGGGGGTCACGATGCCGACGGCCTCAAGGGCTTCGGCGGTTTCGGGAAGGATCCCGAGGTCTCGGAACGTAGTCAGGGTGCTGCCTCTTCTGTGAGACGCGGCGCGAGGCGGCGAGGGGGGTCGTACCGTGCCGGGCTTGCAGTACTGCGCCCGCCCATGGTCGGGAGGGTCGTACGAAGCTGCGCGGGACCACTGGCCTTCGCTCAAGCGCTTGTGCCGCTGAGGGGGCCCCTCGTGGGAGGCGGTACGCATGTGCGTACGCATCACGCCGAGGGCGGTCGGGTGGAGCCGATCGGGCCACCGACCGGGCATCCTCATTCGGATGGCCCGCCGAGTATCCGGCAGGCGCTTTACCACTGTACCCCGGAATCGCGCAGCTGTGTCGGGTGAATTCACCTGGTAGTCGCGTTTAGGTGGACCGGCCATGCCCGGACGTGGTGCCCTGGGCGGCGTTCCGGCGGGCTATTGTGCGGAGCATGTCGACCGTAGAAAACGCATCGCCCGCCGACGACAGCACGCCCGCCGAGAAGAGCGGGATCGCGGCCCAGGACTGGGCGACCGCCTCCGCTTCGCCGCAGTACCGGGCCGCCGTCGTGGACCTGCTCGGCGCGCTCGCGTACGGAGAGCTCGCGGCCTTCGAGCGCCTCGCGGAGGACGCGAAGCTCGCGCCCACCCTCGACGACAAGGCCGAGCTCGCGAAGATGGCCTCCGCGGAGTTCCACCACTTCGAGCGGCTGCGCGACCGGCTCGCGGCGATCGAGGTCGAGCCGACCGCCGCCATGGAGCCCTTCGCCAAGGGCGTCGACGACTTCCACCGCCAGACCGCGCCGTCGGACTGGCTGGAAGGCCTGGTCAAGGCGTACGTCGGCGACTCGATCGCCAGCGACTTCTACCGCGAGGTCGCCACCCACCTGGACACCGACACCCGCGCGCTCGTCGTGAGCGTGCTCGACGACACAGGCCACGGCGGCTTCGCCGTCGAGAAGGTCCGCGCGGCCATCGAGGCCGACCCGCGGGTCGGCGGCCGGCTCGCGCTGTGGGCCCGCCGGCTGATGGGCGAGGCGCTCTCGCAGGCCCAGCGGGTGGTCGCCGAGCGCGACGCGCTCTCCACGATGCTCGTCGGCGGCGTCGACGGGATGGCCGCGGGCTTCGACCTGGCGGCCGTCGGCGAGATGTTCACCCGGATCACCAAGGCCCACACCAAGCGGATGGCGGCCCTCGGCCTCGCCGCCTAGAAGCCTCCCCGCCTAGAAGCCTCGCCGCCCGGAAGCCTCGCCGCCCTCCGCGGACGGCCGGCAGGCCCGGGCGTACGTCGGCCCCGGCGCGCAGGATCGCCTGCGTACCGGGGCCGACGCGTGTCCGCTTCAGGGCCGGCGGCGGCCGGTCAGCCCCGCGACGGGAGCGAAAACGGAGCCGGGCGGGATGATCGCCGCGGCCCGGCGCCCGGGCGCAGCAGCAGCGACAGCACCACCGTCGCCACCAGCACGGCGCCGACGAAGGTCGCGGTCAGGGTGTTGTGCCCCGGGCCCAGCGCGTACTGCGTGAGGAACGCCCCGAACAGGGCCCCCAGGATCCCGCTGACCAGCACCACTCTCGGGGACGGCAGCCGCTGCGCGAGCACCCGCACGGCCGCTCCGGACAGGGCGAGGCCCAGGAGGGCGGAGCCGAGCGCTTCCATCAGCAGCATGAAGGCCTCCCGAAGATCAGGGGCAAACCAGGTCACTGCGGTCCTACCCGAAGCGGAAGAAAGGGAAACGGCCCGGTGGAATCAACCACCGGGCCGTTTCACCCAGTTCCCGAAGCGGCCGGAGCGTCAGAGCGCGCCGAAGCCGACCTTGCGCACGCTCGGCTCGCCCACGTCGACGTACGACAGGCGGTCGGACGGCACCAGGACCTTGCGGCCCTTGGTGTCGGTCAGGCTCAGCAGCGGCTCCGAACCGGTCAGCGCGGCCGTGACGACGCGCTCCAGCTCCTCGGCGCTCAAGTCGCTCTCCAGCACGATCTCCCGGGGTGCGTGCTGCACGCCGATCTTGACCTCCACGGCTTTGTCCCTCCGACGGTCCGTTGTGCGCGTGTCGCCGCGCCGTACCCGGTCCACATTAGCCCGGAGAGGGGACGGCGACCCGGCGCTGCGGACATGCTCGCAGCGAACAGCGCCGAGCCCGGAGCCGGCGCCGGTGCCCGGACACCGGTGCCCGGACTCAGGACTGCGCGCCCTGTCCGCCCTGCCCCGCGTCCGTGCCGTGCAGCGGGAAGCCGGCGATACCGCGCCAGGCCAGCGAGGTCAGCAGTCCCACCGCCGTGTCCCGGGCGACCGGGCTCTCGCTGGACAGCCAGTACCGGGCCACGACCTGCGAGACCCCGCCGAGGCCCACCGCCAGCAGCATCGACTCGTCCTTCGACAGGCCGGTGTCCTCGGCGATGACGTCGGAGATCGCCTCGGCGCACTGGAGCGAGACCCGGTCGACGCGCTCGCGCACCGCCGGCTCGTTGGTCAGGTCCGACTCGAAGACCAGCCGGAACGCGCCGCCCTCGTCCTCCACGTACGCGAAGTAGGCGTCCATGGTCGCGGCCACGCGCAGCTTGTTGTCCGTGGTCGACGCGAGCGCGGTGCGCACGGCGAGCAGCAGGGCCTCGCAATGCTGGTCCAGCAGCGCCAGGTACAGATCGAGCTTGCCGGGGAAGTGCTGGTAGAGCACCGGCTTGCTGACTCCGGCACGCTCGGCGATGTCGTCCATCGCCGCCGCGTGGTAACCCTGCGCGACGAAGACCTCCTGAGCCGCACCCAGGAGCTGATTGCGTCGGGCTCGGCGCGGCAGGCGCGTGCCCCGGGGACGCGCTGCCTCCGTCTGCTCGATGGCTGTCACGCCGCCTCCCACTTTCTCTAAGAACACAGTGCGCTCTGCGCCGCGCCGCCATCGTACTTTTCGGTAACCGAATCTGTAGGGTCCGAGCCGAGTTTTCTCGCTGTGCGGACCACCCTGAGGTGCTGGTCAGCGGTGCTCGGCGGGGTACTCGGCGGTAGCGTCGCCCGTCAGCGGTAGTCGTCCTCGTCCAGGGGCACCACCCGTGCCTGCTCGACGGCGTCACCGTCGGTCGCCTCGTCGCGGTCGACGCCGGTGACCCGGTCGTCCTCGTCCGGCTGCACCTCGGCCAGCTGCTCCGCGGTGTCCGCTTCGGGTGCCTCCGCGTCGAGGGGATCCCGGAATCGGTCGTGGAAGCTGTCCGGCTCTGCGGGGTCGACACTCATCTGGCTCCCCTTCTTCCCTCACCCCTCGTGGGCCTGCTCACCTATGAGCCTAGGAGGATCGCCAATACCCCGCTACGCGGATGCGCATGCGCCTGTGATGCCGAACACAAGAGTCCGGACGTGATCGTCTCGTAACATTGCCCCCATGTCTTCGACCGAGCTGCCGGGCCTACGCTCCACCGCCGAGCCGTCCTCCCAGGTGGGGGCCGCCCGCGTGGCGGAGGGGGAGCAGGTGCGCACCGTCGTGCTGCCCGGCCTGGAGCTGGCCGTACGGTTTCGGCCACCGCGCCGCCCCGGTCTGCCTCCGGCCCTGTTCGTGCACGGACTCGGCGGTTCCTCGACGAACTGGTCGGACCTCATGGCGCAGTTGGAGGACGAGGTCGACGGCGAGGCCCTCGACCTCCCCGGCTTCGGCTGGTCCCCGCCGCCCGCCAACCGGGACTACTCGCTGACGGCGATGGCCCGCGCGGTCATCCGCCACCTCGACGCCGCCGGACGCGGCCCGGTGCACCTGTTCGGCAACTCCATGGGAGGCGCCGTCGTCACCCGCGTCGCAGCCGTCCGGCCCGACCTCGTGCGCACGCTGACCCTGGTCTCGCCCGCGCTGCCGGAGCTGCGCGTGCAGAGGTCGGCCGTCCCCACGGCCCTGCTCGCGGTCCCCGGAACGGCCGCGCTGCTCGCCCGGCTGACCCGCGGCCTGACCGCCGAGCAGCGCACCCGGGGGGTGACGGACCTCTGTTACGGCGACCCCTCACGGGTGACGCCCGAGGGCTTCCGCCACGCCGTGGAGGAGATGGAGCGGCGGCTCGCCCTTCCGTACTTCTGGGAGGCGATGACCCGCTCCTCGCGCGGCATCGTCGACGCCTACACCCTCGGCGGCCAGCACGGTCTGTGGCGTCAGGCGCAGCGGGTGCTCGCCCCGACCCTGCTGATCTACGGCGCCCGCGACCTGCTGGTCTCGTACCGTATGGCGCGCAAGGCCGCCGCGGCCTTCCGCGGTTCGCGGCTGCTGTGCCTGCCCGAGGCCGGGCACGTGGCCATGATGGAGTACCCCGAGGTGGTGGCGACCGCCTTCCGGGACCTGCTGAACGAGTCCGCACGCACTACCGAAGACGGCAGAGGCTGACGACCGTGGGACGACATAGTCGCAAGGGCCCCGCCCCCGCCCCCGCCCGGCCGGCGCCGGTGCCGGAGCCGGAGCCCGCGGCGCATCCGGGGTACGGGGAGGACCTCCCGTACGAGGAGTACCGGCCGTACGGCGAAGACCTCCCTTCCGCGGAGCACCGGCCGTACGAGGAGCACCTGCCGCACGGGGCCCGCCCCGCGTACGGGGGACCGGCCGGCCACCGCCACACCGAACCGACCGTCAGCCACCGGGGATACGCGCCCCGGCAGTGGCCCGAGCCGGACGCCCGTCCCGCGGGCCACCCCCAGCACGAGCCCGGCGGCGCCTGGGGCGGCCGGCCCGGGCCCCCCGCCTGGGGCCGCCCCGCCGACGCGGACCCGGACCGCGGCGCCGTACCGCGCCCGCGCCGCAGCACAGCGGCCGTCCTGGACACCGACACCCCCGCCTTCGGCACGCCCGCGGTCGGCTTCCCGCAGGTCACCCTGCCCGCACAGGCCGTGGCGCCCGAACTGCGCACGCCCCCCGCGGCGGCCGACCCCGTCACCTCCACCGGCTCGCACCGCCGGGTGCCCGGCCCGCGCGTCCCGCAGGCGCCGCGGACGCCTGAGGAGACCCCCGGCGAGGAGCGGACCGGCTCCGGCCGCGGCCGCAAGGCCCGTACGTACACCGGCATGGCCGCCGTGGCCGTGAGTACCGTGCTCGCCGTGGTCGTGGCGGTGCACATGGCCTCCGAGGGGCAGAGCGCGACGAGCGCCACGCGGTCCGCCGGCCAGGTGCCGGACCGGGCCCAGCCCGGGCAGTCCGCCGCCTCCCGCTCCGACGGCCGGCCGACCCCGCAGGCGCCGGTCGCCGCCGCGCCGGAGCTGTCGTACGAGCAGAAGATGGCCCAGCAGTTCCCCATCGACGAGAAGCTGAAGGGCTCGGGGGTCTTCGACACCGTGCCCGGGGTGGCTCCGGCGCCCGGCAAGGGCAAGGTGGTCCGCTACCGGGTCGACGTCGAGCAGGGGCTCGGCCTGGACCCCCAGCTGTTCGCCGAGGCCGTCCACCGCACGCTCAACGACGACCGCAGCTGGGGTCACGGCGGGGTGAAGACCTTCGAGCGGGTGCCGGGCGGCGAGGCCGACTTCGTGATCACCCTCGCCAGTCCCGGGACCACCGGGGTGTGGTGCGCGAAGTCCGGGCTGGACACCACCGTCGACAACGTCAGCTGCGATTCCGCATCCACCGACCGGGTGATGATCAACGCGTTCCGGTGGGCGCAGGGCTCGGCGACGTACGGCGCGGACCAGATGTTCGCCTACCGGCAGATGCTCATCAACCACGAGGTCGGCCACCGGCTCGGGCACGGGCACGTGAACTGCCAGACCCCGGGCGCCCTCGCGCCGATCATGCAGCAGCAGACGAAGTCGCTCGACATCGGCGGCATCCAGTGCAAGCCCAACCCGTGGGTTTTCCCCGGCAGTTGACCCCGGCTCCGGCGGGTCCGGCACGGGGGCCGGGAGACCCGGGGCGCCGCCCCCGGCCCTAGCGCGCTCGAACGCGGACCGTACGGGAAAGTTACGACTCTTCACCCCTTCCGGTGGCGGGGGGGGGGGCCGCCGCGGGCCCCCCGCCCCCCCCGGCCGCCCCCGCCCTCAACCCCCCGCGGGGCCACCCCCCCCCCGCCCCCCCCCGCCCCCCCACCCCCCCCCCCGGGGGCCGGGCCGCGGCGTACCCGGCGCCAGGGACGGCG